>NZ_JBSFNN010000083.1:0-30315 GCF_053587115.1 Streptomyces sp. NPDC003697 | reverse complement strand
GGGCGCGCCCGCCGGCGCGCCCCCGGAACGCGGGGAGCGGCGAGGGTGCCGTCGGCCTCGGGCCGTGCGGCCCCGTCAGACCAGGCCGGCCTCCTTCATCTGACGCAGCTCCTTCTTCATCTCGGACACCTCGTCGCGCAGCCGCGCCGCGACCTCGAAGCGCAGGTCCGCCGCCGCGGCGCGCATCCGCTCCGTCATCTCCTCGATCTGCGCGGCGAGCTCGGCCGCGGGACGGTCCGTCGGCACCGTCTCCTCGGTCCTGGCCTTGCCCTTGGCGGACTTCGCGGACCTGGCGCCCTTGGCCGCCTTGTCGCCGAGCGACGGCACCGGGGCCTTGGCGCCCTTGCCGTCCTTCGTCTTGCGGTAGCCGGTGCCGAGCAGCTGCTCGGTGTCGACCTCCTCACGGGCGATCTGCGCGACGATGTCGTTGATCTTCTTGCGCAGCGGCTGCGGGTCGATGCCGTTCGCCTTGTTGTACGCGATCTGCTTCTCCCGGCGGCGGTTGGTCTCGTCGATGGCCTTCGCCATCGCCGGGGTGATCTTGTCGGCGTACATGTGGACCTGGCCGGAGACGTTGCGCGCGGCGCGGCCGATCGTCTGGATGAGCGACGTGCCGGAGCGCAGGAAGCCCTCCTTGTCGGCGTCGAGGATCGCCACCAGCGAGACCTCCGGCAGGTCGAGGCCCTCACGGAGGAGGTTGATGCCGATGAGGACGTCGTACTCACCGGCGCGCAGTTCGCGCAGCAGCTCGATACGGCGCAGGGTGTCCACGTCGCTGTGCAGGTAGCGCACCTGGATGCCGAGCTCCAGGAAGTAGTCCGTGAGGTCCTCGGCCATCTTCTTGGTGAGCGTGGTGACGAGGACGCGCTCGTCCCGCTCGACCCGCTGCCGGATCTCGTGCACCAGGTCGTCGATCTGGCCCTCCGTCGGCTTGACGACGACCTCCGGGTCGACCAGGCCGGTGGGACGGATGATCTGCTCGACCTGGCCGTGCGACCGCGACAGCTCGTATTGGCCGGGGGTGGCCGACAGGTACACCGTCTGGCCGATCCGCTCCTGGAACTCCTCCCACTTCAGCGGGCGGTTGTCGAGCGCGGAGGGCAGCCGGAAGCCGTGGTCCACGAGGGTGCGCTTGCGGGAGGCGTCGCCCTCGTACATGGCTCCGATCTGGGGCACGGTGACGTGCGACTCGTCGATGACCAGCAGGAAGTCGTCCGGGAAGTAGTCGAGCAGCGTGTTCGGCGGCGTGCCGGGCGCGCGGTCGTCGAAGTGCATCGAGTAGTTCTCCACGCCGGAGCACGTGCCGATCTGGCGGAGCATCTCGATGTCGTACGTCGTGCGCATCCTCAGACGCTGGGCCTCCAGGAGCTTGCCCTGCTTCTCCAGCTCGGACAGGCGCTCCCCCAGTTCCTTCTCGATGCCGTTGACGGCCCGCTCCATCCGCTCCGGGCCCGCGACGTAGTGCGAGGCCGGGAAGACATAGAGCTGCTGGTCGTCGCTGATGATCTCTCCGGTGAGGGGGTGGAGGGTGGAGAGGGCCTCGATCTCGTCGCCGAACATCTCGATGCGGACGGCCAGCTCCTCGTAGACCGGGAAGATCTCGATGGTGTCGCCGCGCACACGGAAGGTGCCTCGGGCGAAGGCCGTGTCGTTGCGGGTGTACTGGATGTCGACGAACCGGCGCAGCAGGTCGTCCCGGTCGATCTCGTCGCCGACCCGGAGCGGGACCATGCGGTCCACGTACTCCTGCGGGGTACCGAGACCGTAGATGCAGGAGACCGAGGCCACCACCACGACGTCCCGGCGGGTGAGCAGCGAGTTCGTCGCCGAGTGGCGCAGGCGCTCGACCTCCTCGTTGATCGAGGAGTCCTTCTCGATGTAGGTGTCGGACTGCGGGACGTACGCCTCGGGCTGGTAGTAGTCGTAGTACGAGACGAAGTACTCGACCGCGTTGTTCGGCAGCAGCTCGCGGAACTCGTTCGCCAGCTGGGCGGCCAGCGTCTTGTTCGGCGCCATGACGAGCGTCGGGCGCTGGAGCTTCTCGATCATCCACGCGGTGGTCGCGGACTTGCCGGTGCCGGTCGCGCCGAGCAGGACGACATCCCTCTCGCCCGCCTCGACGCGCCGGGCGAGTTCGGCGATGGCTTGCGGCTGGTCACCGCTGGGCTGGTAGGGGCTGACGACCTCGAAGGGCGCCACCGTGCGTTCGATGTGGGAAACGGGCCGCATGCATCCACCGTACGACCACCCGCTGACAACCGGTCCCTGGTCACCTTCTCTGCGGGGTGCGGGGGCCGCGGTGCGCCAGGGGCCGGAGCGGGCCGGGGCGGCGGACGGAGTGCCGCACCAGTTCGGGTGCCGGTACGCCCGGCTTGCGTTCGGCGGGGGCCCAGTCGGCCCTGCCCGCGGCCATCAGCGGGTCGAACACGACGACGACACCGGCCAGCAGCAGGAAGGCGAACGGGCCGAGCAGCATCGGTGCCAGCAGCGCCGCCGGTGACTCGCCCCCGGTGGGGGCGCCGCTCGCGCCGTGCAGGTGGACGCTCACGGCGGCCATGCCGGTGTAGTGCATGCCGCTGACGGCGAGACCCATGACCAGGCTCGCGCCCAGGCTCCACAGGACCCCCCTGACCTGCCCGGCCGCCCACAGGGCGGCGGTCGCGGCCACGACGGCGATGAGGACGGAGGCGGTGACGGTGAGCGTGTTGTACTCCAGCCTGCCGTCGAGGCGCATTCCGGCCATGCCCAGGTAGTGCATCGAGGCGACGCCCAGGCCGGTGATCGTGCCCCCGGTGAACAGGGCGGATCCCGTCGCGCCCCGGTAACCGACGATGAAGATCCCGACCCCCACCATGACCACGGGGACCACCAGGCTCGCGTACATGGTGGGCCGGTCGTAGTGGATCGGCGCCTCCCGGACCGTGAAGCCCATCATCGCGATGAAGTGCATGGTCCATATGCCCGAGCCGAGGGCCGCCGAGCCGAGGGCGAGCCAGCCGGGACGCCAGGAGTGCGAGACGAGCAGGGCCCGGGTGGTGCAGCGCAGGCCCAGGGCCCCGCCGAGGCAGGCCATGAGATAGGCCACCAGCGGGGTGACGAGGCCGTAGCTGAATCCGTCGACCGTGCCGTGCATGCGCGGTAAGCCCTTCCACCGTCTTGCGTCCCGGAGTAATGCTCCCCGTCCCGGACCGCCCGAGCGGTCGAGGTCGACAGAGAGTATGACTCCCACCGGATCGGTCGAACGATTTCCCGGCAAAGAAAACACGCCCCTGCCCCAGTTGTGCGCCACTCGTGAGCGGTCTCGGACCTCCCGCTGACGCGTGGCGGTCTTGCGCCCGCCTGCCGTTGACCCTTTGCTGTCACTCTGGTGCCGTCAGTGACCACTCACGCGAGGAGTACGCATGCACGCACGCGCAGTCGCCGCCACGACGACCGCCGTCCTGGGAGCCACGCTGCTGTGCTCCGGCGGCGCCCGGGCCACCCACGACACGTCCCCGCCCGTGGTCGTCGCGCACCGGGGTGCCTCGGCCTACGCCCCCGAGAACACCCTCGCCGCCGTCGACAAGGCGGCCTCCCTGGGCATCCGGTGGGTCGAGAACGACGTCCAGCGCACCAAGGACGGCGTACTCGTCGTCATCCACGACGACAGCCTCCGGCGGACCACCGACGTGGAGGAGGTGTTCCCGCACCGTTCCCCGTGGGAGGTGAAGGACTTCACCGCGGCGGAGATCGCGCGGCTGGACGCCGGCCGCTGGTTCGGTCCGGCGTACGCGGGCGCGCGCGTGCCGACGCTCCAGCAGTACCTGCGCCGCGTCGAGCACAACCACCAGAAGCTGCTCCTGGAGCTCAAGAGCCCCGAGCTGTACCCCGGCATCGAGCAGCAGACCCTCAAGCTCCTCGGCAACGAGGGCTGGCTGGACAGCCGGCACCTGGCGAGCCGGCTGATCGTGCAGAGCTTCAGCGCCGACAGCGTGCGGACCGTGCACGACCTGAAGCCGGGCGTGCGGACCGGGTTCCTCGGCGCCCCCAGGACGGCGGACCTGAACCGCTACGCCGCCTTCACGGACTCGGTCAACCCCCCGCACGGCTCCCTGTCCGGCGGCTACGTCTCGGCCGTCCACTCCCTCACCGGGCCGCACGGCAGGCCGCTGCGGGTCTTCGCCTGGACCGTCGACGACGCCGCCCGCGCCCGGGCCGTCGCCGGCTACGGCGTCGACGGCGTCATCACCGACAAGCCCGACGTGGTGCGGAAGGCACTCGGCGGGTCGTGAACGCGTGATCCCGCCCGTCGGGCGCCCGCCCGTGGGGCCGCGCCCGGGCCCGCCGCGCTGTCGGTGGCGGGCCTTACCGTGGTCGCATGGACAGCACCGGGCAGTACGGGCAGCAGGTCGTGTGGACCGTCGTGGACAGCGCCATAGGTCGCCTGCTGCTCGCGGCGACGCCCGACGGGCTCGTCAACGTCGTCTTCCACGCCACCGACGCGGTGCGCGACCGGGCGTTGGCCCGGCTGGCGTCCCGGCTGGGCACGGAGCCCGTCGAGGCGCCCGGTTCCCCGCTGCTGGCGGAGGCGACACGCCAGGTGCGGTCCTATCTCGCGGGCGAACGGCGCGACTTCGAGCTGGCCCTGGACTGGTCGCTGATCTCCGGTTTCAACCGGGCGGTGCTGCGCGAGCTGGCCTCCGGCGTTCCGTACGGCACGGTGGTCGGCTACGGCGACCTCGCGCGCCGGGCCGGTCAGCCGGGCGCGGCACAGGCGGTGGGGGTGGCGATGGGGGCCAACCCGCTGCCGGTGGTCGTGCCGTGCCATCGGGTGGTGGAGAGCAACGGCGGGATCGGCGGGTTCGGCGGCGGCCTGGAGACCAAGCGGAAGCTGCTGGCGCTGGAGGGTGTGCTGCCCGAACCGCTGTTCTGAGCAGACTTCGCGGGCGTTCGGCGGCACCGCCGCGGGGGTGCCCGCCCCCGGAGCCTGCCGAGGCGCCGGGGGCGGGGCCGCGTCAGTCGTAGTGCCGGGCCTCGACGACGTTCCCGTCCGGATCGCGGAAGTAGAAGCTGCGCCGGGCCTTCCCACGGGCGCCGAAGGAGTCGTACGACAGCTCGGAGACGGGCACCGCCCGCTCGTCGAGCCGGGCGCGCAGCGCGTCGAAGTCGTCGGCCGGCAGGGACAGGCAGACATGGTTGACCGGGTGGCCCGCGCTGTCGGCGGCGCCGGGGAGCACGTTCATGTGCGGCGTCAGGGTGAGCGGCGCGAGGTCGAAGATGGTCTCCTCGTTCAGGCGCACGGACGGGAAGGACACCTCGCCCGCGGCGAACTCGGCGACCCGCAGGGGCTCCAGCCCGACCGCCTTCTCGTAGAAGTCGGCCGCGGCCTCCGGGTCGCGCACCCACAGGACGACGTGGTCGAGACGTGCCGTGTTGTCCGTCATGGCCTCCAGGCTGCTCCCGCCGCCGCACCGGCCGCAAGGGTTTGACCGGACGCGGCGCCCGCCAGGGATGAGGGAGGAGCGACAGACGGGAGACAGGCTCGTGCTGGTGGTGTCCGAAGAGGTGCGGGAGGCGCTCGCCGCGCGCCGGCCGGTGGTGGCCCTGGAGTCCACGATCATCGCGCACGGGCTGCCACGCCCCGACAACCTGCGGGTGGCGCGGGAGCTGGAGGATGCGGTGCGGCGGGAGGGTGCCGTACCCGCGACGATCGCCGTGCTGGACGGGCGGTCCCACGTCGGTCTCGGCAAGGAGCAGCTGGAGCGGATCGCCCACGGGCAGGGGATCCGCAAGCTGGGGCACCGTGACCTGCCGCTCGCCGTGGCGGTGGGTGCGAGCGGGGCGACCACCGTCTCGGCGACCGCCCTACTGGCCGCCCTGGCGGGCATCAGGGTGTTCGCGACGGGCGGGCTCGGCGGGGTGCACCGGGAGTGGACCGTGACACAGGACGAGTCGGCCGATCTCGGGCTGCTGGCGCGCACTCGGATCACGGTCGTCTGCGCGGGCGTGAAGTCGATCCTGGACGTGCCGGCGACCCTGCAGCGGCTGGAGACGCTGGGCGTGCCGGTGGCCGGGTACGGAACGGACCGCTTCCCCGGCTTCTACCTCTCCGACTCGGGTCAGCCGGTGGACTGGACGCTCCGGACGCCCGAGGAGGTGGCCGCGGTCATGCGCGCGCAGGACGCGCTCGGCGTGCCGGATTCGGCGCTGATCGTCGCCCGGCCCGTCCCCGAGGACGAGCAGCTGGATCCGGACCTGCACGCGCGCGTGCTCGCCGACGCGCTGCAGGCGTGCGAGCAGGACGGTGTCACCGGCCAGGCGGTCACGCCGTTCCTGCTCGACCACCTGGTGCGGCACACGGACGGCGCCTCGCTGCGAGCCAACCTGGCCGCCGTACGCGGCAACGTGCGGCTCGCCGGGCGGATCGCGGCGGCCTGGGCGCGGGCGTGACATCGGGGCGCACGGGCGCCGCGGGAGCGGTCGGCGGTGCCGCCGGCGGGGCGCTGCTGGTGGTCGGCGATGTCGTCACGGACGTCGTCGCACGGCACCGGGGGCCGCTCGCGCCCGGGACCGACACGGCCGCGGTGATCCGCACGGTGCCGGGGGGCGCGGGAGCGAACGTGGCGTGCTGGGCCGCCCGTTGGGGGTGGCGCGACGTGCGGCTGCTGGGGCGGGTGGGCGCGGACGCGGCAGCCTGGCACGAGCGGGAACTCGCCGTCTCGGGAGTGCGTCCCCGGCTCGTCGTCGATCGGGACGCGCCGACCGGAACGGTGCTCTGCCTGGTCGACGCGGGAGCCGCGGCCGAGCGCACGTTCCTCACCGACAGCGGCGCCTCCCTGCGCCTGGAGCCCGGTGACTGGTCGGAGACGCTGCTCGACGGTGCCGCGTGGCTGCACCTGTCGGGTTACCTGCTGTTCTCGGCGCCGAGCCGGGCCCTGGTGGCGGTCGCCGTGGCGTCGGCGCACGCTCGGGGTGTGCCGGTGAGCCTGGATCCGGCGTCGGCCGGGTTCCTCACCGTGCTGGGCGTCGACCGGTTCCTGTCCTGCGCCGAAGGGCTGGACGTGCTGCTGCCCAGCCGTGACGAGGCGTGCCTGCTGACGGGGTTGCCCGATCCGGCGGACGCGGCGGCGAAGCTGAGCCGGTACGTGCCCCTCGTGGTGGCCAAGCAGGGAGCCGACGGTGCGCTGGTGGCCCGCGCCGGCACCGTGTGCGCCCGGGTCCCGGCCGTGCCGGCGACACCTCTGGACACCACCGGCGCCGGTGACGCCTTCACCGGCGCGTTCCTCGCGGCCCTGCTCGGGGGCGTGGGGCCCGAGGACGCAGCGGCCGAAGGGTGCCGGGCGGGGGCGCTGGCGGTGGAACGGGTGGGGGCCAGACCCCCGGGATCCGGCACGTGCCGGTGACGGCGGCCGGTGAAGGGGGGCGAGGGGCCGGTGACGGTGGCCGCCGGGCAGGCGTGCGGCGGCGGTTGCCTTCCCGCCGGCCGCCCGGTCCGCGACCTGCGGGACCGTCCGGGCGGGCCGGTCCCCGGCGGGGCAGTGCCCGTCCACAGGCGGGAACCAAGCGGAATCTCCCGTTTCCCCAGGCCTGCCCGCCGCTAGCGCCTGGCCAGGCAGACTGGCACGCCAGGGCGCAGCGGTGCGGCGCGCGGGAAGAGTCCTGCCGGGGATACGGGGGCGGGGCCGGTCAGCCGCGCCACGCCGGGTGGCGCGGATCGTCGGCACGGACCAGGACGTCGGCCGTGCCGGCCGGGTCGGCCTCGGCGTCGTAGCGCTCGAAGGCGGGCAGCGTCCAGTGCTCCGCCTGAGGGGTGCGGCGGCGGAGGGCGCCCGGGGAGAGGAGGACGTGGACGGTCAGGTCGAAGGGGAACCAGTGGCGCAGCAGGAGGGGGCCGTGCATCAACAGCAGTCCGCCCGGCGGGAGCTGGGCGTAGTCGCTCCGGGTGGCGCGATCGGCGGCCGGGTCCCACAGGTCTGGCAGGACGCGGCCGTCACCGCCGGGTTCGAGGGGGCCGAAGACCTCGCGCCACAGCGCGCCGGTGTCGATCCAGCCGTCGTAGTACGACTCCACGTCCCGGTGGCCGTGTTCCAGACGCAGGGAGGCAGGGCGGAGGAAGCCCTCGACGCCCACGACCAGCGAGGGCCGGCCCCGTAGCCGCAGCGCCTGTGCGACGCGTTCGGCGAGGTCACCGGGGCTGGCGGCAGGCGCGCCGTCGAAGGCGACGCGGGTCCAGGGACTGCCGTCGGCCGGATTCAGGTCGAGCAGGCGCTCGGCGAGGAGGTCGCCGAGCCGTTCCCAGGTGATCGCTTCGAGTCGCACACGGCCCATGATGCCGCGCGGCGGCGACGGCCCCGCGGCTGCCCGCCCGGGACGGGTCCTGCGTTCGCCGGACACGGCCTGACACGGACCTGGGCCGGCCGGCACGAGGCAGGCCGGGCTGCCTGGGGAAAGCGCTGTCGGGTACTTCGCGCACGGGATGGGCCGGACGTATCGTGGCCGCAGGAGTGCCGCCCGATACCGCACGGCCTGTCGCACGCGTACGCGAGGAAGACGGCCCATGGCCGATCCCAAGGGATTCATGACCACTCCACGCCGGGAGTGGCCCCGCCGGCCTGTCGAGGAGCGGGTCGGGGACTGGGACGAGGTGTACGTTCCGGGCGCGCTGCTGCCGATCATCGGTGAACAGGCCGGCCGCTGCATGGACTGCGGCGTTCCGTTCTGCCACGAGGCCTGCCCGCTGGGCAATCTGATCCCCGAGTGGAACGACCTGGTCTCCCGCGAGGACTGGCGGGCGGCCAGCGACCGGCTGCACGCCACCAACAACTTCCCCGAGTTCACCGGCCGGTTGTGCCCGGCACCGTGCGAGGCGGGCTGCGTCCTCGCGATCAACCAGCCCGCCGTCACCATCAAGAACGTCGAGTGCGCCATCGCCGACCGGGCCTGGGAGGAGGGCTTCGTCCTGCCGCGGCTCCCGGACCGGCTGTCGGGTCGGACGGTCGCGGTGATCGGGTCCGGGCCGACCGGGCTCGCCGCGGCCCAGCAGCTGACGCGTGCCGGGCACACGGTCGCGGTGTACGAGAAGGACGACCGGCTCGGCGGGCTGATGCGGTACGGCATCCCCGCGTTCAAGATGCAGAAGCACCACCTGGAGCGGCGGCTGGAGCAGATGCTGGCCGAGGGGACCAGGTTCCGCACGTCGACGGTGGTCGGACGGGACGTCGACGCGGCAGGACTGCGCTCGCGCTACGACGCCGTGGTGATCGCCACGGGAGCCACGGCCTGGCGGGAGCTTCCCGTACCGGGGCGGGAGCTGGCCGGAGTCCATCAGGCGATGGAGTACCTGCCGTTGGCCAACCGGGTCGGCGAGGGGGACCTGGAGTGCTCCCCGCTGTCCGCCGCCGGCAAGCACGTCGTCATCGTGGGCGGCGGTGACACGGGGGCCGACTGTCTCGGCACCGCGGTCAGGGAGGGCGCCGCGTCGGTGACCCAGCTCGACATCTACCCCCAGCCGCGTGCGGAACGCGACGAGGACACCGAGCCGTGGCCGACGTATCCGAAGGTCTACCGCCTGTCGGGCGCCCACGAGGAGGCTCGTGACCTGCGGACTGCGCCCGCCGCCGACGCCGACGCGCGGCTGTTCGCGGCGTCGACGCTGCGCCTGACCGGGGACGCGGACGGGCATGTGCGGTGCCTGCACCTGGCCGGGGTGGACGAGCGGCGGCGCCCGCTGCCCGGCACCGGCCGCACCCTCCCGGCGGATCTGGTGCTGCTCGCCCTGGGCTTCTCGGGGCCCGACCTCGGGGACGGGCTCGTCGACCAGCTGGGACTGGAGCTCACCCCGCGCGGGACGCTGGTGCGTGACACGGGCTTCGCGACGAACGTCCCCGGCGTGTTCGCGGCGGGGGACGCGGCGCGCGGCCAGTCGCTGATCGTGTGGGCGATCGCCGAGGGCCGGGCGGTGGCGGCAGCGGTGGACCGTCATCTGACGGGCAGTTCGCAGCTCCCGGCGCCGATCGGGCCGTACGACAGGCCGATGACGGCGTAGCCCGGCGGCCCGCGGTGTGCGGGGAGCGAGCGCGGGCCCCGGGACGACCGGCGTGGCGAGCCCGTGGTTACGCGCAACTCCGTAACGGTCTGAGGCGGATGGTGAACAAGGCGGTACCGGACACAGGAAGTGACAAGAATTAAGCAGCAACCGTAGTGGTCAGGAGAGCAGGAAGTCCGCCTCCCCGGCCTTGGCGCCCTCGATGAAGGCCGTCATCTCGTCGGAGGTGTAGATCAGCGCCGGCCCGTCGGGGTCGGTCGACTGACGCACCGCTATCCGGCCGTCGGCCAGTTTCATCGCCTCCAGGCAGTTGCCCCCGTTCCCGCCGCTCCACGGCTTGCGCCAGCCCTCGCTGCCCAGCTCCCGGGCGGGCATGCCGTTGTAGATCCGCTCACCGCGGATCGGCGGTGCGGGCTGGGTCGTGAGGTGTTCCATTCACAGCTCCTTGCGGAGGTCCCGGAGGATCTCCCTGGTGCGATGTGCCGTGGCGGCGTGCGCCGCCATGCGGTCCATGACCTCGAGGTGGGTCGCCACCTCGGTGCGTGCGTCAAGGTAGACGGCGCCCGTCAGGTACTCGCTGTAGACCATGTCGGGCAGTTCCGGCACGGCGAATCGGAACAGCACGAAGGGCCCGTACGTGCCCGGGTGCGGCCCCGAGGAGAAGGTGGCGACCTGGAGTGTCACGTTCGGCAGCTCCGTGGCGTCGAGCAGCCTGTCGATCTGAGCCCGCATCACCTCCGGCCCGCCGACCGGCCGGCGCAGCACGGTCTCGTCCATGACCACCCAGAATCTGGGCGCGTCGGGCCGGGTGAGCAGGCCCTGGCGTTGCATGCGCAGCGCGACGTGGCGCTCGATGTCGTCGGGCCGGGTCTGGCCGACGGCTCCCGACTTCAGCACCCCGCGGGCGTAGTCCTCGGTCTGCAACAGGCCGGGCACGAAGTGGGGTTCGTAGGAGCGGATGAGGGAGGCCGCGCCCTCCAGGCTGACGTACATGGAGAACCAGCCGGGGAGGATGTCATGGAACCGCTGCCACCAGCCGGGCTGGTTGGCCTCCTCGGCCAGTTGCACGAAGACGTCGGCCTCCTCGTCGCAGACGCCGTACGCCTTCAGGAGCAGTTGGAGGTACGGAATCTTGAGCCCGACCTCGGCCATCTCCATACGGCGGACCGTGGCGGGGGCGACGCGCAGGATGCGCGCGGCCTCCTCGCGCCTGAGCCCCGCGCGCTCCCGCAGGTCCAGCAGGCGCCTGCCGAGCACGACCTGCCCGACGGTCGGCGCGGACCGCGGTTCGCTCACGCTCCACCTCCAGCAGTCGATCCGGACAGCCCTTGCGGCGCCATGGGGAGACCCTACGAAGGTTTCGCGGATCTTCGAACGATCCCAAGTGGCGCCGCGCAGCATGCTGTTGCGTGCAGTCTGCCATGGCGCTTGACAGCGTCACCGACCACTCTGCATTTTTCAGAGTGACGCTTGCCAAGTGTCCACGGCAGGGAGATAGTGGCAAACGTGATTCCGTCCCCGCCCTTAGGAACAGACGCCGCCGCGGACTGTCTCGGTCCGGGTGCCGCCATGGCGGAGGGTCCCGGCGGGGCCCCTGCCGGGCGCCGGTTCCGCTTCGAACTGGCCGCACACCCGGGGTCTCCCGCGCGGGCCAGACGTCTGGCCCGGGCCCGCCTCTCCGGCTGGTCGGTGTGCGAGGACACCTGTGACACGGCGGACCTCGTCATCTCCGAACTGGTCACCAACGCCGTGGTGCACACCGCGAGCAGCCATATCGTGTGCGAACTGCACGACGGCGGCGACGTGGTGCGCATAGCCGTGCGCGACGAGGGCTGCGCACCGGGAGAGCCGCACTCGTCCCCGAGAGGGCCGGAGGAGGAGCACGGGAGGGGACTGCTCCTCGTCGACGCCCTGTGCCGGGCCTGGGGCGCGCAACAGGACGGGCCGGGACTGCTGGTGTGGGCGGAACTGCCGCGTGCGGCCGACGCGTCGCACGGCGGGGAGGAAGCGCGGGGTGACCTCGGCTGGGGTGCCCGCCCCAAGCCGAACCCGTCCCGCGGTCCGGCGGACGAGGACGACGACGCGCAGGCACACCACCACGGATCGGGGGCCGCATGGCGGTGAGCGCCATGTCCGGCTCCGGCGGCCTGCTCAGCCTGAACACCCTCGTACGCCTGGGCCGCGGCCTGCGCACGCCGGGCGTGTCTCACCGGCTGGCGGTTCCCGAGGGCATGACCGCGCCCCTGGGCTGCGACGCGGTGGCGGTGCCCGTCCGTATCGGGCCGCGGGTGATGCCGCTTCTGCCCCGCGTCGGGTGCGTCTACGCCGACGAGGCGCACTGGTGGTGGCTCGTCCCGTCCGACTCGGACTACGCCCTCGAGTGGCCCGCCCCCGCGCACTACGCCACCGGCGCCGTCCTTCCCGAGGCGCCCGAGACCCGGCCCCCCGGCCTCATCCACCGACCGGACGGCACGGTTCCGTACACCCCGCCGATTCCCCTCTACCTGGCGCTCTGCCACCTCACGGGGTCGACTCCGGCATGGTCGCGGCCGATCAGCGCGTAGCCGTCGGCGTGTAGCGGTCCCCGCGCACCGGTCCCCGAGGCGGGTCGCGCCGCCGCGTCACCTCCGGCGATGCGGCGAGACCCGGGTTCAGGGCCGCCGCCCCGAGACATGTGGCGAGCCGGTGCACGGGGCGCGCGCCGGGCGACGACGCGTCGGGGTCCCACCGGGGCGGAGGTCCCACCGGGGCGGAGGTTCCGCCGGGTCGGGGCCGCCCCTGCCGTAGCGGCGCCGCGTACGCGCCGCCGCTGCCCGTCGCACCGGGGGCGCCGCGGGTCAGGCGGTCGCCTCACCGCCGCTGTCGCCGCCCCGGACGATGACCAGGAAGGTATCCGTCGCGAGGTCCATCACGACCTCGGCGGGCAGGCCCTCCAGACGCCGCGCGTGTGCGAACTCCTCCGCAGGCCACGATCCGCGCGGACCGCCGGCAGGAAAGCGCTCGAGCACCGTTCGCCCGTTCACCCTGCACCTCCATGTAGCGCTGTACTCGTAGAGTTAAACGCCAACCATGGGGCCTGCGCCTCGCGCAGTGATGGTACTGAGACGTAGTTGACACTCGTTCACTGCAAAGTGTGGGCGAAATATCCGCTTTTCGGCGGTATCCATCACGGGTGGTGACCGTCGCTCTTCACGGTGCTTCCACCCGTCCGACCTGCGGTGGTAACCGTGGCGTGCGTCGCGGCCGCCCGCTCTCGCGGGCAGACTCTCAGTACTCGCGCGCCTTCCGCACGGCCTCGTCGAGAACGTCCTCGGCCTCACCGACCGCGCGGGCCAGGGCGTCCGGGGAGGCCGTCAGCCGGCCGACGATCCGGTCGACGTCGAGGAGGCCGGCCCGTTCCAGGAGGCGCTTGTCGTTGGTGGCCCACTCCCCTCGCGCGGCCAGCACCGCGTGCGCCGTCTGGGTGGCGGCTACGGCGATCGCCCCGGCGACCTGGGTGAGAGCGCCCTTCGGCGCGTGCCCCGCCTTCGCGTACGCGAGGGTGGCGGCGGCCAGGCCGTGCCATCGGCCGGGAGCGGCGCGGCGCAGGGCGGGCGGGTAGGCAGCGGGCTGCCTCAGCTCTCCGCGCAGGACGCGGCTGACGGCGAGTTCCGCGACGACCAGATAGCTGGGGATACCGGCCAGGTGGAACAGCAACGGTTCGATCCGGAAGCGTCCGTGCTCCGCCTCCGTCCACTCGTCCTCGACGACGTCGAGGTCCCGGTAGTGGACGTCGACCCGCCGCTCGTCGATGGTCAGCCAGGCGCCGCCGTTGAACACCCCGCCGCCCCACCCGCCGAGTTCGCAGACCTCTCCCTCCCAGCCCACGGCGCGCAGATCGCCGGGGTCGAAGCGGCCGCGGTAGTAGACGGCCAGGTCCCAGTCGCTGCCGGGGCCGTGCGTTCCCCGGGCGCGGGAGCCGCCGAGGGTCACGGCCCGTACCCCGGGGAGGGCGGAGAGCCGGTCGGCGGTGGTGTCGAGAAACGTCTGGTCCGTGAGGGACGGCACCTTGGCACCTCCGTAAGGTCGCGGTCGGGGGCGACCCTAGGGCCTCCTTCCCCGACGGCGCCACCGAAGGGGGGCGGTCGCGACAGCGGCGCGGCATGGGCGCGGCTCGTCCCCGCGCCCACTTCGCAGGGCGTGTCGCCTCATCCCCTCCCGGTCACGGCCGCTTCGCCGGCAGCCCGGCCGCTTCGGCCGCCGTCACGAGGACGTCCCGGAGCATCGCGGGGGTGAGCCGCCCGGTGAACGTGTTGCGCTGGCTGACGTGGAAGCAGCCGAAGAGCTCCAGCCCGTCGAGCGCGACCCGGGCCCCGTGCGCGAAGGCGGGCCGCGGCCGGGGCACGCTCCAGCCCGCCTCGGCGAAGGCCGGCAGCGCGGCCTGCCAGCCGAAGGCGCCGAGCACCACCACTGCCCGCAGCGTCGGCCGCAGCAACCCCAGCTCCCGCACGAGCCAGGCCCGGCAGGTGTCCCTTTCCCCGGGGGTCGGCTTGTTGGCGGGCGGTGCGCAGTGCACGGGAGCGGTGACGCGGACCCCGTACAGTTCCAGGCCGTCGTCCGCGGCGACGGAGGTGGGCTGCGAGGCGAGCCCCACGTCGTACAGCGCCTCGTACAGCACGTCACCGGAGCGGTCGCCGGTGAACATGCGGCCGGTCCGGTTGCCGCCGTGCGCGGCGGGCGCCAGGCCGACGATCAGCAGCCGCGCGTCCGGCGGCCCGAACCCCGGCACCGGCCTGCCCCAGTAGGCCCAGTCGGCGAAGGCGGCACGTTTGGTGCGGGCCACTTCCTCGCGCCAGGCGACCAGACGCGGGCAGGCCCGGCAGTCCGCGATCCGCCGGTCGAGCGCGGCCAGGCTGCTGGTGTCCATGCTTCACCGTATGCCCGCTTCGCCCCCGCGATGGCCTCGCGTCGGGCACGGCCGAGGTGGTTCGGGGAGGGGGCCGGGCGGGAGTGCCGCCGGGCGGCTGAAGGGGCGAGGAAAACAGTCCGGCCCCGCGACGTCTTGCGGCTAAGGTCGAGGACATGGCTTGCGAGGGTGACCAGGACAGGGACGAACACCGCTCCGCCGAGGAGAGCGGTCCCGCGACGGGGCAGACGACGGCGCCGGACACGGCTGCCGGTGCGCCGCCCGTGGATCCCAAGATCGCCGCCGCCGTGGCCGCCGCCGAGGCGGCCGGACCGGGCGACGGCGGGAGCGTGCGCATCGACAGCTGGATCTGGTCGGTGCGCCTGGTCAAGACCCGCTCCACGGGTGCCGCCGCCTGCCGGGGCGGCCATGTCCGCGTGAACGGCGAGCGGGTCAAGCCCGCCTACTCGGTACGCGTCGGCGACGAGGTGCGTCTGCGGCACGAGGGGCGGGAGCGCGTCGTCGTCGTCAAGCGGCTGATCCGCAAGCGGGTCGGCGCTCCCGTGGCCGTCCAGTGCTACATCGACAACTCTCCGCCGCCCCCGCCGCGTGAGGCGGTCGCCCCCGTCGCCCTCCGCGACCGCGGTGCGGGTCGTCCCACCAAGCGCGACCGCCGCGAACTGGAACGCCTGCGGGGCATGGGCGGGCTGGACGGTCCGAGCGGTCCGGCCGGCCGGCCCGGGGCCCGTTAGGCCGCCGGCCGGCCCCGTCCCCTGGCCGACCGCAGCAGACCCAGCAGCTCCGCGTTGTGCCGCCGCCGCGCCCAGGCGATGAGCAGCAGCGGCACGACGAGGATCAGCGGGGTGGCCGCGTTCTGCCCGTCGAAGGCGGTGAGCTGGACGACGAACGCGCCCACCATGAGCGCGCTCAGCGCCGTCGCGGCCACCGACTGCAGCACCGGCACGAGCAGCGCCACCGCTCCGGCCAGTTCCAGGGCCCCGATGGTGTACATCCCCGCGCTCCCCCAGCCGAGCCGGTCGAAGGCCTCGGCGGCCGTCGGATGCGCGATCAGCTTGGGCAGCGCGCTGGCGAAGGCGTAGAAGAGGGCGAGCAGCACCTGCACCCCGCGCAGCGTGACGCGGGCCCAGCGGCGACGGACGCTCCCCGTCCCGTGGACGGCGGTACCGGACCGGTCGGAAACGACGGCGGGGGCGGCAGAAGCGGCGGCGGATGTACGGAACACGGGGTCTCCTCGTGCTGGCGGTCAATGTCGCTGTCACGGGGGTAGACCGGCGCCTGCCACGAAACTCATCGCTGTACGCGCCCCCTCCCCCAGACGCCGTACGAGCCTCCCCTCCCCCAGGCCGTGAAGTCTCCGGTCCGCCGGGCCGCGCCGGCACCGCCCGGTCCCGGACCCGCTCCTCGTGGCGGCCCGTCCCAGCAGGGAGTACGTTGCGAAAGGAGAGGTGACCGGCGATGCGTACGGGCAGTGAGCCGAGAACCGCGCGCAGTCCGCTGCGGGCGCGGTTCTGGCTGTGCGTGTGGGGAATGCCCTGGGCCATCTTCGGAGCGGTGTTCTTCGCGCTGCTGGGACAGCCCGGGTGGGCCGCCGCCTTCGCGGTGCTGGCCGTCGTCGTCGCGGTCGACATGGCGGTGGTCGTCCGGCACATGCGGCAGGGCGCGCACTACCAGCCGGGGCCCGACGTCCCTCCCTACCAGCCGCCCCGGCCACCGCCCCGTTAGGGGCTGCCCGGCGGATCATGCCGGAGAAGCGGGGTCCGGCACGCCCGTCCGCGGCGTCGTCGTCGGTTGCCGACGCTCCGCGTCGACGCCCTCCTCCGCCTTGCAGCCGCACGCGCGATGCCTCGCACACCCCGGCTGCGAGATGCCGCCGGTCTCCTCCGACGGATGGCGGCGAGTGGTCAGGAGTCGAACCGCGCCCGCTGCAGGTATTCCGGGTTCGGGTCGAGCGCGGCCGCCAGCCGGAAGTGGCGTCTGGCCTGGTCGGAGCGCCCCTGCCGCTCGTAGGTGCGGCCGAGCGCGAAGTGCGCGAAGGCGTTGTCCGGCTCACGCTCCAGGACGACGGTGAACTCCAGCTCGGCGGGCCGCAGCTGCGCGGCCGCGAAGAAGGCACGCGCGCGCAGCAGGCGGGCGGCGGTGTTCTCCGGGTGCGCGGCGATGACGCCGTCGAGCAGCTTCACCGCGCCGCGCGGGTCCCGCGCGGCGAGCAGCTGCTCCGCGGCACGGAAGTCGATGACGTGCGTCTCCGGGGTACGTCCGGTGGATCCGCTGGTCTCGGGCACGGCGAAGTCCTTCCCTCACTGGCGGGGTTCAACGCCCCGGAAGGACCCCGCTATTCCGCGGACGCCGGGCGGGACCCGCGGGCCCTGCGGACCAATTCGGCCCATACCTCCCGCACCCGCTGTTCCAGCCGCTCCAGTGGCACGTCGTTGTCGATGACGATGTCCGCGATCTCCAGCCGCTTCTCGCGTGTCGCCTGGGCGGCCATGCGCGCGCGTGCGTCCGCCTCGGTCATGCCGCGCAGCCGCACCAGCCGGTCGAGCTGGGTGCCGGGGGCGGCGTCGACCACGACGACCAGGTCGTACAGCGGCGCCAGTCCGTTCTCCGCGAGGAGGGGAACGTCGTGGACCACGACGGCGTCCTCGGCGGCGGCCGCTTCGAGCTCACGGGAGCGCGCCCCCACCAGGGGGTGCACGATCGAGTTGAGGACGGCCAGCTTCGCCGGGTCCGCGAAGACGACGGAGCCCAGCCGGGGCCGGTCGAGGCCGCCGTCCGCGGTGAGCACCTCCTCACCGAAGGCCTCCACGACAGCGGCGAGGCCGGGAGTGCCCGGGGCGACGACCTCGCGCGCGATGCGGTCGGCGTCGATCAGCACGGCCCCGCACGCGACGAGCAGCCGCGACACCTCGCTCTTACCGGCTCCGATGCCCCCGGTCAGGCCCACCTTCAGCATGAGCGGAAGCTTAGGGCCTGCCCGGGGGCCGTGTCCGGGGGCGTCAGTTGTCGCCTTCCCGCTCCGCCAGGAAACGTTCGAACTCCCGGCCGATCTCGTCCGCCGACGGGATGTCGACGGGTTCGGCGAGCATGTTGCCCCGGGTCTCGGCGCCCGCGGCCGCGTCGTACTGGTGCTCGAGGCCCTCGACCAGAGCGGTCAGTTCCTCGTCGCCCTCGCGGATCTGCCGGTCGATCTCCGTCTGCGTCCGGTGGGCGTCGGTTCGCAGGGCGTGGGCGAGGCCCGGCAGGACCAGGCCGGTGGCCGCGGTGACGGCCTCCAGGACGGTCAGCGCCGCGTCCGGGTACGGGGAACGGGCGATGTAGTGCGGGACGTGCGCGGCGACGCCCAGTACGTCGTGTCCGGCCTGGATCAGGCGGTACTCCAGCAGCGCTGCGGCGCTGCCGGGCACCTGCGCCTCCTCGAAGGGGCTGGTGCGGGCCGGGACCAGGTCGGTGCGGTTGCCGTGCGGGGTGAGGCCCACCGGGCGGGTGTGCGGGACGCCCATGGGGATGCCGTGGAAGTTGACCGACAGGCGTACGCCGAGCCGCCTGACGATCTGCTGCACGGCGGCCGCGAAACGCTCCCACTCCACGTCGGGCTCGGGGCCGGACAGCAGCAGGAAGGGCGCGCCGGTGCCGTCCTGCACGACCCGCACCTCGATGGCGGGCTCCTCGTAGTCGGTCCAGCGGTCCCCCTGGAAGGTCAGCAGGGGACGGCGGGCGCGGTAGTCGACGAGCCGGTCGTGGTCGAACCGGGCGACGACCTGGTTCGGCAGCGAGTCGAGGAGTCCGTCGACGATCTGGTCGCCGGTCTCACCCGCGTCGATGTATCCGTCGAAGTGGTAGAGCATGACAAGGCCGGCCGACTCCTGGGCGAGCGCCATGTCGACGACGGCCAGGCCCTTCGGTTCCCATGCGTACAAACCCTGCGGATCAAGCACTGTGACCGCTCCTCCTCGTGTTCTCAGTGCACAACGAGGTGCAGGTCGCGGGCATTCCCGGCCCGTGGTCCCGCACAGCCTCCACCCGGTCCACCGGCCGCTCCCCGGCACAGCACGACGGCGGCCCGCATCCCGTTTCCGGGATGCGGGCCGAGTCGTCGGCTGGTGCCTAACGGGTCGGAGCTACTCCTTCAGGGGAGTTCAGCTCTGGCCGCCGGCCAGCTTCTCGCGCAGGGCAGCCAGCGCCTCGTCCGAGGCGAGGGCGCCGGAGTTGTCGCCGCCCTCCGAGGAGTACGAGCCACCGGACGCGGCCGGAGCAGCGGCCTCGCCGCCCTCGGCAGCGGCCTGGGCGTCCGCCTCGCGGGACTTGATGACCTGCTGCTGGTGCTGCTCGAAGCGGGACTGCGCCTCGGCGTACTGGCGCTCCCACTCCTCGCGCTGCTTCTCGTAGCCCTCGAGCCAGTCGTTGGTCTCGGGGTCGAAGCCCTCGGGGTAGATGTAGTTGCCCTGGTCGTCGTAGGACGCGGCCATGCCGTACAGGGTCGGGTCGAACTCGACCGCGGACGGGTCGGCACCGAAGGCCTCGTTGGCCTGCTTCAGCGAGAGGCTGATGCGACGGCGCTCGAGGTCGATGTCGATGACCTTGACGAAGATCTCGTCGTTGACCTGGACGACCTGCTCCGGGATCTCCACGTGGCGCTCGGCCAGCTCGGAGATGTGGACCAGACCCTCGATGCCCTCGTCGACGCGGACGAACGCACCGAACGGAACCAGCTTCGTGACCTTGCCGGGCACGACCTGGCCGATCTGGTGGGTGCGGGCGAACTGCTGCCACGGGTCTTCCTGGGTCGCCTTCAGCGACAGGGAGACGCGCTCGCGGTCCATGTCCACGTCGAGGACCTCGACGGTGACCTCCTGGCCCACCTCGACGACCTCGGACGGGTGGTCGATGTGCTTCCAGGACAGCTCGGAGACGTGGACCAGACCGTCGACGCCACCCAGGTCCACGAAGGCACCGAAGTTGACGATCGAGGAGACCACGCCGGAGCGGACCTGACCCTTCTGGAGGGTCGTGAGGAACGTCTGGCGGACCTCGGACTGGGTCTGCTCCAGCCAGGCACGGCGGGACAGGACCACGTTGTTGCGGTTCTTGTCCAGCTCGATGATCTTGGCCTCGAGCTCCTTGCCGACGTACGGCTGGAGGTCG
This sequence comes from Streptomyces sp. NPDC003697, assembly GCF_053587115.1. Classification (NCBI taxonomy): domain Bacteria; kingdom Bacillati; phylum Actinomycetota; class Actinomycetes; order Kitasatosporales; family Streptomycetaceae; genus Streptomyces; species Streptomyces sp. NPDC003697. Next base: position 10,243 of record NZ_JBSFNN010000083.1, on the reverse strand, counting down.
CGGACACGGCGCATCTCGACCAGGGAGGCGGGGAGGAAGCCGCGCAGGCCGATGTCGAGGATGAGACCACCCTTGACGACCTCGATGACGGTACCGGTGACGATGCCGTCCTCTTCCTTGATCTTCTCGATGGTGCCCCAGGCACGCTCGTACTGGGCGCGCTTCTTCGAGAGGATCAGGCGGCCTTCCTTGTCCTCCTTCTGGAGGACCAGGGCCTCGATCTCGTCGCCGACGGCGACGACCTCGTTCGGGTCGACGTCGTGCTTGATCGAGAGCTCGCGGCTCGGGATGACACCTTCGGTCTTGTAACCGATGTCGAGCAGGACCTCGTCCCGGTCGACCTTCACGATGACGCCGTCGACGATGTCGCCGTCGTTGAAGTACTTGATCGTCTCGTCGATCGCTGCGAGGAAGGCTTCCTCGTTACCGATGTCGTTGACCGCTACCTGCGGGGTGGTGGCGGTGGTCTCGGTGCTGCTCGTCATGTGGGAAAGGGCTCCGGTACGGACATTGAAGTCGTAGGTACTGCTTACGCCGGGAGCCCGTTTCGCTCTGCAGAAGCCGGACAGCCTAGGAAGCGCCGATCCGGTGCCGTGCCCCTTTCGGGACACCACCTGGCCGACGCCTCGACAACCGAGGGGACATACAACAGATGCGAGCGCAGCCTGCTACGTCTGAGGTGCGCAGGCTCGCAGCGCAACTTGTAGCATACGGGGGCAGCCGGGCAGGGTCAACGTACGAAGCCGCCCACGCGGGGCGGATCGCCGCATTCCCGGCACAAAACCCGTCTCCCGAGGCCACGTCGGGGCGCACGACAGCCTTCCGCAGTGACCCACCGGGGACCGGTTGGACGGAAGAGTACGACGAGGGAGCCGATCATCCAAGAGCCCGAACCGTTCGAGCCCGAGGCCACCCGGCGCGAGGCCGGGGCCACGGAGAGCGCCCGTGCCAACCGGGGCTGGTGGGACCGGAACGCGGACGAGTACCAGAACGAGCACGGCACCTTCCTCGGCGACGACCGCTTCGTGTGGGGCCCCGAGGGGCTGGACGAGGCGGAGGCCGAGCTGCTCGGCCCGCCGCGGGAGCTGAAGGGCCGGGACGTCCTGGAGATCGGTGCCGGCGCGGCCCAGTGCTCGCGCTGGCTGGCCGGGCAGGGCGCGCGGCCGGTGGCCCTGGACCTGTCCTACCGCCAGCTCCAGCACGCGCTGCGCATCGGCGGATCGTTCCCGCTGGTGTGTGCCGACGCCTGCGCGCTGCCCTTCGCGGACGGCTCCTTCGACCTGGCGTGCTCCGCCTACGGGGCGCTGCCGTTCGTCGCCGACCCGCGACTGGTGCTGCGGGAGGTGCGCAGGGTGCTGCGGCCGGGCGGGCGGTTCGTCCACTCCGTGACCCATCCGGTCCGCTGGGCGTTTCCCGACGAGCCGGGGCCGGAGGGGCTGTCGGTCGTCTCCTCCTACTTCGACCGCACGCCGTACGTGGAGCAGGACGGGGAGGGCCGGGCGGTGTACGTGGAGCACCACCGGACGCTCGGCGACCGGGTGCGGGACGTCGTCGCGTCGGGGTTCCGCCTGGTGGACCTCGTCGAGCCTGAGTGGCCGGCGCGGAACACCTCGGCGTGGGGCGGCTGGTCGCCCCTGCGCGGCCGCCTGATCCCCGGCACCGCGATCTTCGTGTGCGAGCGGGACTGACCGGCGGGGGTGCGGAGCCCGCGGCGCGGTGAGGGGTTCCCGGCGCGCGTACGACACTGGGGACGTGATCCGTTACGACGCCCTGGACGCCCTGCCCGTGCGCGCCGCGCTGCCCGCCCTGGACGACGCTCTGGACGGGCACGGCACCGCCGTGCTCGTGGCGCCGCCGGGCACCGGCAAGACGACGCTGGTGCCGCTCGCCCTGGCCGGTGCGTTGGGCGGCGCCCCGGCACGGCGGGTGGTCGTGGCCGAGCCGCGGCGGATCGCGGCGCGCGCGGCGGCCCGGCGCATGGCGTGGCTGCTGGGCGAGAGGACCGGCGACAGCGTCGGCTACACGGTGCGCGGGGAGCGGGTCGTGGGGCGCCGCACGCGCGTGGAGGTCGTCACCACCGGAGTGCTGCTGCAGCGGCTGCAGCGGGACCAGGAACTGGCCGGGGTCGACGTGGTGGTGCTCGACGAGTGCCACGAGCGGCACCTGGACGCGGACACGGCGGCGGCCTTCCTGTGGGACGTGCGGCAGGCGCTGCGGCCGGACCTGCGGCTCGTGGCGGCGTCGGCGACGACCGACGCGGAGGGCTGGGCGCGGCTGCTGGGCGGGGCCCCGGTGGTCGCGGCGGAGGGCGCGTCGTACCCGGTGGAGGTGGTGTGGGCCCCGCCGGTGCGTCCCGTGCGGCCGTCGCACGGGACCCGCGTCGACCCGGCGCTGCTGGCGCACGTGGCGTCGGTCGTGCGGCGGGCGCTGACCGAGCGGCCGGGGGACGTGCTGTGCTTCCTGCCGGGCGTCGGGGAGATCTCCCGGGTCGCCGGGCAGCTCGGGGACCTCGGCGACGTGGAGGTGCTGCAGGTGCACGGGCGGGCGCCGGCGGCCGTGCAGGACGCCGTGCTGGCGCCCGGTGAGCGGCGCCGGGTGGTGCTGGCCACGGCCGTGGCCGAGTCCTCGCTGACGGTTCCCGGGGTGCGCGTCGTCGTCGACTGCGGACTGGCGCGGGAGCCGCGCGTGGACCACGCCCGGGGGCTGAGCGCCCTGACGACGGTACGGGCGTCTCGGGCGTCGGGGCGGCAGCGGGCGGGGCGGGCCGGGCGTGAGGGGCCGGGCGTCGTCTACCGGTGCTGGCCGGAGGCGGAGGACGCGCGGCTGCCGCGGTTCCCGGCGCCGGAGATCAAGGTGGCCGACCTGACGGCGTTCGCCCTGCAGGCGGCGTGCTGGGGCGACCCCGACGCCGCCGGGCTGGCCCTGCTCGATGCGCCGCCGGCCGGGGCGATGGCGGCGGCGCGGTCGGTGCTGACAGCCGTGGGGGCGGTGGACGCCCGCGGGCGCGCCACGGACAGGGGCGTGCGGCTGGCCCGGCTGGGCGTGCATCCGCGGCTGGGCCGGGCCCTGCTGGACGCGGCCCCGCTGGTCGGGGGCGAGCGCGCCGCCGAGGCCGTCGCGCTGCTCGCCGAGGAGGCGCCGCGGGAGTACGGCGACGATCTCGCCGCCGCGTTGCGGCGCGCCCGGCGCGGGGGCGACGTCTATGCCAAGCGGTGGCTGACGGAGGTACGGCGGCTGCGGGGCGTGGCCGGGGATTCCTCCGGCGCGCCCGGGGGCGGCTTCCTTCCGGTGACGGCGGGCGACGGGGGGCCGCGCCCGGCCGCGGGGGCGGGAGAGGACCGGGTGGCCGGGCTGGTCGCCGCGCTGGCCTTTCCGGAGCGGGTGGCCCGGCTCGACGGTGGCTCCTATCTCATGGTCTCCGGGACCCGTGCCGAGTTGCCGGAGGGTTCCCCGCTGCGGGGGGCGCCCTGGATCGCCGTCGCCGTCGCGGACCGGCCGATCGGCAGGGGGCACGCGCGGGTGCGGCTCGGCGCCGTCGTCGACGAGGACGTCGTGCGGCTCGCGGCCGGGGCGCTGCGGGAGGAGCGCGACGAGGTGCGCTGGAGCGGCGGCGACGTCGCCGCGCGGCGGGTGGAGCGGCTCGGGGCGATCGAGGCGGCCGTGCGGCCCCTGACCGCCCCCGACCCCGCTCTCGTCCGCGACGCCCTGCTCGACGGTCTGCGCCAGGAGGGGTTCGGGCTGCTGCGGTGGACGCCGGAGGCGAAGGTGCTGCGGCAGCGGCTCGCGTTCCTGCGACTGCACCTCGGCGAGCCGTGGCCCGACGTCTGCGACGACGGGCTGCACGCGCGCGTGGACGAATGGCTGGAGCCCGAGCTGGGCCGGGCACGGCGGCGGGCGGACCTGGCGCGGATCGACGCCGGACAGGCCCTGGCCCGGCTGCTGCCCTGGGCGTCCGGCGACGCCGCCCGGCTGGACGAGCTCGCACCGGAGCGGATCACCGTGCCCAGCGGGTCCCGCGTCCGTGTCGACTACGCCCGTCCCGAGCAGCCCGTCCTCGCGGTGAAGCTGCAGGAGATGTTCGGCCTGCAGCGGTCGCCCGTCCTCGCCGGGGTGCCGGTCCTGGTGCACCTGCTCTCCCCCGCCGGGCGACCCGCCGCCGTGACCGCCGACCTCGCCTCCTTCTGGCGCGACGGCTACCGGAGCGTGCGGGCGGAGCTGCGCGGGCGGTATCCCCGGCATCCGTGGCCCGAGGATCCGGCCACCGCGGAGCCGACGCGGCACACCAACGCCCGGCTCCGGCGCTGACGCCGGGCCCCGGGACACGGGCGGGTGCCCCTGCCTCCGTGCGGCGGCAGAGGCGAACGGCCCGCGACCGGGGGTGGCGGGACAGCCCTCAGGCCGGGTCGCCGGGCGGCTGCTCGGCCGGGGCCTCGGCCGCCGCGACCTTCAGTTCCACGGTCAGGACCGCGCCGCCGGTGGTCGTGACGCGGAGCAGGAACGTGCCGGTGGTGTCGTCCGCGTACAGCTTCGGCAGCGTCAGCAGGCCCTCGGCGTTCGTCCGCAGGTCCTCCAGGGTGCGCACGGGCTTGCCGTCGGCGTCCTTGAAGTAGGGGCCCTTGTCGTTCTCGGCGGTGTCGTCGGCCGACTTGACCAGGGTGGCGGTGGCCGCGACCCCGTCGGCGACGGCGCCCTTGTAGGTGGCCCTGACCCCGACCTGCTCGGCGAACTCCCCGCCCGGTGCGCAGGTCAGCGGGGTGTCGCCGGTGCGGGTGAGCGTGTCGGCGGCCCTCGGGGTGACGGTGGCCCGGTATTCGAGACCCGTGAGCGTGCGGCCCACGACGAGGGCGCGGACGGTGAAGTCGCCCGTGCTGTCGCCCGCCCGGAGCGCCGGTGCGAGGGCGATGCCCGTGGAGTCGGTGAGGACCGTGGCGGTCTTCTCCCCGCCGGTGAAGGCGGCGTCGGTGTCGCCCAGGACGGTGAACCGGATGCGGACCCTGGCGACCGCGGTGCCCGCCGCCGTCTCGGCGCGGGTGCTGATCCTCTGGGCGAACGTGTCGCCCGCCATGGCGGTCAGCTTGCCGGTGCCCGCGTCCTTCAGGCGGGCGACCGTGTCGGTGGGGGTCGGCGTCGGCGTCGGCGTGCCGGGAGCGGGCGGCGGGGTGGGGGTGGACGGTGAGGTCGGCGCCGGGTGCGTCGTGCCGCCGCCCGGCTTCGTGGGCGTGGGGGGCGTGCTCGGCTTGTCCGGCCTGCCGGGCCCGGGGTCCGGCGTGGACGCCGACGGCGACGGGCCGGGGCTCGCTCCGGCGGTGCTGTCGCTGCGGTCGGCGGGCAGCGTGCCGGTGCCGTCCGGGATCGAGTGGGTGCCCTCGCGGTAGTAGTCCAGCCACCTGAGGACGAGGTTCAGGTAGTCCTGCGACATGTTGTAGCTGAGGACCGCCTGCTCGAGGTCGGCGCGGGTGGACAGGTCCCAGCCGTTGCGGCACAGGTAGTGGCCGGCGGCCAGCGCGGCGTCGTAGACGTTGTTGGGGTTCTTCCTGCCGTCGCCGTTGCCGTCGCGGCCGGCCCACGCCCACGTGGAGGGTATGAACTGCATGGGGCCGACCGCGCGGTCGTAGGCGCTGTCGCCGTCGTAGGCACCGCCGTCGGTGTCCTTGATGTGGGCGAAGCCGACGCCGTTGAGGACGGGGCCGAGGATCGGCGTCAGCGTGGTGCCGTCCGCGGCGACGCGGCCGCCGCGGGCCTGGCCCGACTCGACCTTGCCGATCGCGGCGAGCAACTGCCAGGGCAGGTTGCAGCCCGGCTTGGAGGTCCGCAGTTCCGCCTCTGCCTTCTTGTACGCGTCCAGCACGGTCGCGGGGATGCCCGCCTCGGACGGGCCGCGGGAGACGGGGGTGCCGACGGTGGGCGCCGGGTTCGGGCTGTTGAGCGGCGGCAGGTCCGTGTAGTACGGCGAGTTGCCGGTCGCGGCGCGGTCCGCGGACACCTCGGGAGACGGCGTGGCGTCGGCGGCCGTCCGTCTGCCGTGGTCGTCGGTCGTCACCCCCGGTGCCTGGGAGGCGGAGAGGGCCGCGACCGCCGCTGCGGCCACGGCCGTCGTCGCCGCGCCCTTGCGCAGCCTGCTGCCGAAATGCGCCGCCATAGAGTGAACCCCTCCTGTGGACGTCCGAGCGTCCGTCTCTGTGTCTCTGTTCGCCCTGTTGTGACGGTTGAGCCGTGGTGCTGGTTGCCCTGGTGGAGCGTTTCGCCTGGTGTGTTCCCGCCGGTGCGTCCGGCCGCCGCCGCCGGCAGAGCAGCCCAGGTGACCCTACGACAACTTCCCTGCCGGGGGGACCCGTTCGTGTCCGGTTTCACCGGTTGGCCATCAGCCCTTGCATACGGCGTCACACGGCGCGCCTCCCGCATACTGGGCTCCGAGTGATCGTCCGGGCCGACGGCCGGACCAACACGTTGCCGAGGGAGCCTCGTTGCCGTTCACACTGAGTCATGCGGCGGCCGTGCTGCCCGGGGTACGCGGTGACGGCAGCGGCCGGGGCCGGCTGGTTCCGGCGGTGCTCGTGGCGGGTTCCTTCTCACCCGACGTGACCTACTACGCGGCGAGTGTCCGGTCCGGGGCCATGGAGTTCGGCACCGTCACGCACTCCTTCCCCGGTGCGCTGACCGTCGACGTGCTCATCGCCTGGGCCCTGGTGGGGCTGTGGCTGCTGGTGCGCGAGCCGCTGGTGGCCCTGCTGCCGCGGTCCCGTCAGGGGCGCACGGCCGCACTGTCGCGGTGCGGGACCGCCCGGACCCGCGTCAGCTCCGCCGTGGCCGTGTGGTGGTACCTCTCCGCCGCCCTGGGCGCGCTGACGCACGTGATCTGGGACGCGTTCACCCACCTGGACCGGTGGGGCATGCGGCTGTTCCCGGTCCTGGCCCGGGAGCTGGCCGGGGCACCGCTGTACTGGTACCTGCAGTACGGCGGTTCGGTCGTGGCGGCGGCCGTGACCGCCGTGTTCCTGGCGCACGCGCTGCGGCGGGCGCCCGCGGGCGAGCCGGCCGGAGTTCCGGTGCTGTCGGTGCGCGACCGGTGCTGGGCCGGTGCCGTCATCGGGGGCTGCGCGCTGGTGGGGGCGGTGCGGCGGGCCGCGGGGTGGTGGGCGCTGCGCGGGCCGGCGGCCAGGCCGTGGGAACTGGTGCCCACGCTGTGCTTCGGGGCGGGGGCGGGGCTGGTGCTGGGGGTGCTGGTGTACGCGGTCGGCGTCAGGCTCAGCCGCCCGGCCCGGCTCCCGGAGGGGCCCGGCCGGGCCGCGGCGGGGGCGGGGCGCCCGGCCGGACGGTGACGGCTCTCAGTGGGCCGCGGACTCCCAGTCGGTCCCGACGCCGACCGACACGTCCAGCGGGGCCCGCAGGCGGACCGCTCCGGACATCTCGCGGCGGACGATCTCCTCCACCGCCGCCCGCTCCCCCGGTGCGATCTCCAGGACGATTTCGTCGTGGACCTGCAGGAGGATGCGGGACCTCAGGTCCGCCTCGCGCAGGGCCCGGTCCACGTTCAGCATGGCGATCTTGACGATGTCCGCGGCTGTGCCCTGGATCGGCGCGTTGAGGGCCATCCGCTCGGCCGTCTCGCGGCGCTGGCGGTTGTCGCTGTTCAGGTCGGGCAGGTAGCGCCGGCGCCCGAAGAGGGTCTCGGTGTAGCCGGTCGCCCGCGCCTCGTCGACGACCCGGCGCAGGTAGTCCCGCACTCCGCCGAAACGCTCGAAGTACCGGTCCATGAGGAAGCGGGCCTCCGCCGCCTCGATGTTGAGCTGCTGGGAGAGCCCGAAGGCGGACAGCCCGTACGCCAGGCCGTACGACATCGCCTTGATCTTGCGGCGCATCTCCGCGTCCACCGCCGAACGGTCGACGGCGAACACCTGCGAGGCGGCTGTCGTGTGCAGGTCCTCGCCGGAGGTGAACGCCTCGATCAGGCCGGCGTCCTCGGAGAGGTGGGCCATCACGCGCAGCTCGATCTGGCTGTAGTCGGCCGTCATGAGCGACTCGTAGCCCTCACCGACCACGAAGCCGCGGCGGATCGCCCGGCCCTCGTCGGTGCGGACGGGGATGTTCTGCAGGTTGGGGTCCGTCGACGACAGACGGCCGGTGGCGGCGACCGTCTGGTTGAAGGTGGTGTGGATCCGGCCGTCGGCCGCGATGGTCTTGATCAGGCCCTCGACGGTGACGCGCAGCTTGGCCTGCTCGCGGTGGCGGAGCATGATGACCGGCAGCTCGTTGTCGGTCTGGGCCGCCAGCCACGCCAGGGCGTCGGCGTCGGTGGTGTAGCCGGTCTTGGTCTTCTTCGTCTTCGGCAGGGCCAGTTCGCCGAAGAGGACCTCCTGCAGCTGCTTGGGCGAGCCGAGGTTGAACTCGTGCCCGGCGGCCGCGTGGGCCTCCTTCACGGCCTGCTGCACCGCGCCGGCGAACAGCTGCTCCATGGACTCCAGGTGGGCCCGGTCCGCGGCGATGCCGTTGCGCTCCATGCGCGCCAGCAGGGCCGAGGTGGGCAGCTCCACGTCACGCAGCAGGTCGGCGGCGCCCACCTCCTCCAGCCGTTGCCCGAAGACCTCGGCCAGGTCGAGGACGGCGCGGGCCTGGATCATCAGGGCCTCGGCCTCGGCGCCGTCGTCCGCTCCGAAGGCGAGCTGGCCGTCGGCCGCGGCGGCGGGCGCCAGCTCGCGGTGCAGGTACTCCAGGGACAGCGCGTCCAGGTCGAAGGAGCGGCGGCCAGGCTTGACCAGGTAGGCGGCCAGCGCGGTGTCCATGGCCACGCCCTCGATGCGCCAGCCGTGCTCGGCGAAGACCCGCATCGCGCCCTTGGCGTTGTGGAACACCTTGGGGCGGCCGGCGTCGGCCAGCCACGCGGCGAACGCGGTCTCGTCCGCCTCGTCGAGCTGGGACGGGTCGAACCAGGCGGCGGCGCCCGCGCGCGGGCCGTCGGTGCCTTCTTCCCGCGCGGCTTCTTCGGGCTGCGTCTTCGGCGGCGCGGCGAGCGCCACCTCGGCCACCGAGCCCACGCCGAGCGCCCAGGTGTCGACCGTGGCGACGCCGAGGGTCCGTGTGGCGTGTTCGGCGAGCCACGGCGCCAGCTCACCCGTGCCGAGCACCGTGCCGTCCAGCTCGACGCCGTCGGCCACGACCGGGGTCGTCTCGGCCTCCTCCGTGCCGGGGTCGACGGCGAAGAGCCGCTCGCGCAGCGACGGGTTACGGATCTCCAGGGTGTCCAGCACCATCGCCACGGCCTTGCGGTCGTACGGCAGGCGTGCGAGGTCGGCGACCGCCCTGGGCAGCTCGACGTTCCGCTCCAGCTCGGTGAGCCGGCGGTTGAGCTTCACGGCCTCCAGGTGGTCGCGCAGGTTCTGCCCGGCCTTGCCCTTGACCTCGTCGACGCGCTCGACCAGGTCGGCGAAGGAGCCGAACTGATTGATCCACTTCGCGGCCGTCTTCTCGCCGACGCCGGGGATGCCCGGGAGGTTGTCGGACGGGTCGCCGCGCAGCGCCGCGAAGTCCGGGTACTGCGCCGGCGTCAGCCCGTACTTCTCGACGACCTTCTCGGGGGTGAACCGGGTCAGCTCGGAGACGCCCTTCGTCGGGTACAGCACCGTGGTGTGCTCGGAGACCAGCTGGAAGGAGTCGCGGTCACCGGTGACGATCAGCACCTCGAAGCCCGCGGCCTCGGCCTGGGTGGCGAGGGTGGCGATGACGTCGTCCGCCTCGAAGCCCTCCACGGCGAAGCGCGGCGCCTGCATCGCGTCCAGCAGCTCCCCGATCAGCTCGACCTGGCCCCTGAACTCGTCGGGGGTCTTGGAGCGGTTCGCCTTGTACTCGGTGAACTCCTCCGAGCGCCACGTCTTGCGGGAGACGTCGAAGGCCACCGCGAAGTGCGTGGGTGCCTCGTCACGCAGCGTGTTGGCCAGCATCGACGCGAAGCCGTAGATCGCGTTCGTCGGCTGACCCGTCGCGGTCGTGAAGTTCTCCGCGGGCAGCGCGAAGAACGCGCGGTAGGCCAGCGAGTGCCCGTCCATGAGCATCAGGCGGGGGCGCTCGCCGGGGTTCTTGTCGGTCGTCTTCGATGCTGTTTCTGCCACGCCCCGATCCTGCCACGCCGCACTGACACAGGCCCCGTCCGGAGGACATCCCGCCGGCCGCGGGCATCAGCTCCGGGGAGGCCCGGAGAGCCACCGGCCGCCCGTGCAGCGCACCGACAGCCCGCGGCTGACCGTGGACC
>NZ_JBSFNN010000082.1:0-31524 GCF_053587115.1 Streptomyces sp. NPDC003697 | reverse complement strand
CGGGCATCCGCTGCGCGGGGAGTTCCTGAAAGTCGGGCGGACGGTGAACAACCTGGTCGACCAGCTGTCGCCACGGCCGTCTTCCGCGTGCTCGGAAACTCCTCACGCACGGCCACCGCCGAGGGGTCCCACCGCGCACCGCCGGGGCGGTGCTCGCCGGCGCGGTGGAGCGGGCGTCCGCCCTCACGGTGGTGGCCGGACCGGGTCGGTCCTCGGGGCTGCTCGCCCGGAGAATCCTCCGAACACCCCTCTGACCGGCTTGGACGATGCGACCGGGCATCGCACCGCGGTCGCCGTGGGAGAATGAAGTACGTGCTCTTCCCCCTGGCTGACCTGTCCGGGGGCCGCCTTGAGATCGACTGGGATGTGCAGCACGTGCGTTTCCTCAATGACATCCGGCCCGCCTACGACCTGACGTACGACGACGTCTTCATGGTGCCGAGCCGTTCCGCCGTCGGCTCGCGTCAGGACGTGGACCTCAGCTCCCCGGACGGCACGGGCACCACCATTCCGCTCGTCGTCGCCAACATGACCGCGATCGCCGGCCGCCGGATGGCCGAGACCGTGGCCCGCCGCGGCGGTCTGGTGATCATCCCCCAGGACATCCCGCTCGACGTCGTCACCGACGCGATCTCCTGGGTCAAGAGCCGTCACCTGGTCCTCGACACCCCGATCGCGCTGGCCCCGCACCAGACCGTCGCCGACGCGCTGTCCCTGCTGTCCAAGCGCGCCCACAACGCCGGCGTGGTCGTCGACGAGAACCGCCGGCCGGTCGGTGTCGTCACCGACCGGGACCTCACCGGTGTCGACCGCTTCACCCAGCTCGAGGTGGTGATGTCCAAGGACCTGCTCCTGCTGGACGCCGACATCGACCCGCGCGAGGCCTTCAACACCCTCGACGGGGCCAACCGGCGGTTCGCCCCCGCCGTCGACCGGGACGGCAGGCTGGCCGGCATCCTCACCCGCAGGGGCGCCCTGCGCGCCACGCTGTACACCCCGGCCACCGACGCGCAGGGCAGGCTGCGCATCGGCGCCGCCGTCGGTATCAACGGCGATGTCGCGGGCAAGGCGCAGCAGCTGCTCGACGCGGGCGTGGACACACTGGTCATCGACACCGCGCACGGCCACCAGGACTCGATGATCAACGCCGTCAAGCTGGTGCGCGACCTCGACCCGAAGGTGCCGGTCGTCGCGGGCAACATCGTCTCCGCCGACGGTGTCAAGGACCTCGTCGAGGCCGGTGCGGACATCATCAAGGTCGGTGTCGGCCCCGGCGCCATGTGCACCACCCGCATGATGACGGGCGTGGGCCGCCCCCAGTTCTCCGCCGTCCTGGAGTGCGCCGCCGAGGCGAGGAAGTACGGCAGGCACGTGTGGGCCGACGGCGGTGTCCGTCACCCGCGCGACGTGGCCATGGCCCTCGCGGCCGGCGCGTCCAACGTGATGGTCGGCTCCTGGTTCGCGGGCACCTACGAGTCCCCGGGCGATCTCCAGCAGGACGCGAACGGCCGCCTCTACAAGGAGTCGTTCGGCATGGCCTCCGCGCGTGCCGTGGCCAACCGCACGTCGGACGAGTCGGCGTACGACCGCGCCCGCAAGGCGCTGTTCGAGGAGGGCATCTCCACCTCCCGCATGTTCCTCGACCCGGCCCGTCCGGGCGTCGAGGACCTGATCGACTCGATCATCGCGGGCGTCCGCTCCTCGTGCACCTACGCCGGTGCCGGTTCCCTGGAGGAGTTCGCCGAGAGGGCCATCGTCGGCATCCAGAGCGCGGCCGGCTACGCCGAGGGCAAGCCGCTGCACGCCAGCTGGAGCTGAGCCGGGCCGTCCCCCGGCGGCCCCTGTCGTCCCCGCCGGGGAGGGCAGGGGCCGCCGCGGTTCTCCGGGCCGGAAGACGCCGGCCGCGGACCGGAAGGCGCCGGGGCCGACCGGAAGGCACCGGGCACCTGACGCCCACGGCGTGCCAATCCCGCCCGTCCCGCCCACAACGGACGAAAGCCCGCGCGCAACGAACACGCACCCGGGCCCGAGGAACGCAACGATCTTGCGGGCATGCGCAAGGTTGCTGCATTACGCCCGTGAAGCGCCGCCTCATAGGGTGCTGCGCTGTACGTGGCGTGGCGGGGACCCCGCTCGGTGGGTTCCTGCCCTCGCAGGAGTGCCGCCGGTCCCCGCCGCCCTCACCCGCAGCGACAAGGAGCCAGCGCGTGCTCGACCAAGGCGCACCCGCGCAGAACCTCGAAGGACCCGCCCCCGCATCCCCGGGCGCCGGTGCGCGCCTGATGCGCCGCAAACCCGTGGAACGCCTGGTCGCCGAGGGCGGCCAGGGGGAAGGAGGGAGCCTGCGGCGGTCCCTCGGCCTGTGGCAGCTGACGATGATCAGCATCGGCGCCACCCTGGGCACCGGCATCTTCGTCGTCCTCGGCGAGGCCGTCCCCAAGGCCGGCCCGGCCGTCACCCTGTCCTTCGTGATCGCGGGTCTGACGGCGCTCTTCTCGGCGCTGTCCTACGCCGAGCTGGCCGGCACCATCCCGGTCTCCGGGTCCTCCTACTCGTATGCGTACGCAACGCTGGGGGAGCTGATCGCCTGGGTCTGCGGCTGGTGCCTGATCCTTGAATACGGCGTGTCGGTCGCCGCCGTGGCCGTCGGCTGGGGCGAGTACCTCAACGAGCTCCTCGACGGCACCATCGGCGTGACCATCCCGGCTGCGCTCTCGGCACCGCCCGGCGACGGCGGCGTGTTCAACCTGCCGGCGCTGATCGTCGTGCTGCTGGCGATGGCATTCCTCATGGGCGGCGCGCGCGAGTCCGCGCGCGCCAACACGATCATGGTCTGTGTGAAGATCGCCGCGCTGGTGCTGTTCTGCGCCGTCGGCATCCAGGGCTTCCGGTCGGGCAACTACGACCACTTCATGCCGCTCGGCATGGCCGGCGTCAGTGCGGCGGGCGCGACCCTGTTCTTCTCCTACATCGGCTTCGACGCCGCCTCGACGGCCGGTGAGGAGGCGAAGGACGCGCAGCGCGACCTGCCGCGCGCCATCATGCTCTCCCTGGTCGTGGTGACCGCGCTGTACGTCCTCGTCGCGGCCGTGGCCGTCGGCGCCAAGCCCTGGCAGCGGTTCGGCGACTCCGAGGCCGCGCTCGCCCAGATCATGCGCGAGGTGACCGGCCAGACCTTCTGGGGCACCCTGCTGGCCGCCTGTGCGGTCGTCGCCATCGCCAGCGTCGTGCTGACGGTGCTGTACGGGCAGACCCGCATCCTGTTCGCCATGTCCCGGGACGGGCTCGTGCCCCGGGTGTTCGCCAAGGTCCACCCGAGGACCGGCGCGCCCCGCGCCAACACGCTGATCGTCTCCCTGTTCTGCGGTGTCCTCGCCGCAGTCGTCCCGCTGGGCCGGCTCGCCGACGCCACCAGCATCGGCACCCTGTTCGCCTTCGCGCTGGTCAACGTGGCCGTCGTGGTGCTGCGCCGGACCCGCCCCTCGATGCGCCGCACCTTCCGGGTGCCGCTGTCGCCGGTTCTGCCCGCGTTGGGCTTCGCCCTCTGCCTGTGGATGATGGGCAGCCTGTCCGCCGTCACCTGGGTGGTCTTCGGGGGCTGGATGGCGGCTGGGCTCGTGTTCTACTTCGTGTACGGCTATCGCCGTTCCCGTCTCGCGACCCCGGACCGTCCGGCGACTCCGGCCGGTGCCGCGACGGCAGACCAGTGACCGAACCCGCAGAAGTGATCCGCCTTCAGTGCTGAACGATCTCGACGAACGCATCGTGCACGCCCTCGCCGAGGACGCCCGCCGCTCCTACGCGGACATCGGGCAGCTCGTCGGCCTGTCCGCGCCCGCCGTCAAGCGGCGCGTGGACCGGCTGCGCGCGACCGGGGCGATCACCGGCTTCACCGTACGGGTGGATCCGGCCGCGCTCGGCTGGGAGACCGAGGGGTTCGTCGAGATCTACTGCCGGCGCAACACCTCGCCCGAGACCATCCAGCGGGGTCTGGAGCGCTACCAGGAGGTCGTGGCCGCCTCCACCGTCACCGGTGACGCCGACGCGATCGCGCAGGTGTTCGCCGCCGACATGCGGCACTTCGAGCGGGTCCTGGAGCGGATCGCCGGCGAGCCGTTCGTGGAACGGACCAAGTCGGTTCTGGTGCTCTCGCCGCTGCTGCGAAGGTTCTCGTCCGGATCACCGACATGAGCCAGGCGGCGCCTCACGCCGCTCGGCGTCCGATCGCCGACAGCAGCCGCCGCATGCCGGCCGCGTGCCCACCTGTGCCGATCACCAGCCGCAGGTAGAGGACGCCGCCCGGGCCGCGAAACCGTGCCCGGGTCTCGGCGCGCAGGTGTGCGTCCCGGGCCGGCCGTTTCGAGGCGGAGGACCAGGGCGTAGGCCGAGAAGCAGTGCCGGCCGACGAGGACGAGCACACGGCCCGGCTCCGTGACGGCCACCCGGAAGCCGGGGAAGACGGAGCCCACGGCCGGCGGTCGGGGACCGGACGCGGTGACGTCGGCGCACCCGACCAGGCGGGCGTGGCGCACGGCGCCGGGCCGGCCGAAGGAGCGGTCCAGGATCCCGTCGCGGCGGTGCTTACGAGGTTCGCGCTGCCGCCGGGGTGACCTCCAGTCACCTCCGGTCACCCATTGCGGTCGGGGAGGGAATCGCATAGGTTGTGCCGCACTTTCTACTGACTGGTAACAACGGCAGGTGACCATGCGCTGGCCCGTCGGCCGTCCTAGCACCGTCCGCGCGCGGATCGTGGCGCTCGCGCTCGCTCCGGTCCTCGCGCTGATGACGCTGTGGAGCTTCGCCATGGTGTCGGTCACCGGCGACGTGCGCGCGCTGATCCGGCTCCAGGAGGTGTACGAGGACTTCGGCACCCCGGTGGACACGGCGGTCGGCCAGATCCAGATCGAGCGGCGGCTGTCGGCCGTGTACCTGGGCGGGAGCCCGGACACGGCCGCCGCCGGTGACCTGCTGGCACAGCAGCGCGGCACCGACCGAGCGGTGAACGCCCTGCGCGACGCGATCCGGGGCGGCGACCGGGACCGGCTCACCGACCGGCAGCGCCGGGCGCTCGACGCGATGCTGCACGCCACCGACCGGCTGGAGAAGCTGCGCGAGCGGGTGTTGTCCCGCTCGATCTCCTGGGACCGGGCCGTCACCGAGTACGGCGCCCTGGTGGAACCCGGCTTCGACGTCCAGTCCGCGCTCACCGCACTCCAGGCCGGGCAACTGGCCCGGGAGGCACAGGTCGTCACCGAGCTGGTGCGGGTACGGGAGTTCGTCTCCCGCGAGGACGCCCTGGTCGCCGGGGCACGCGCGGCCGGCACGCTGACCGACCGGCAGTACGAGACGCTGACGGCCACGATCGAGGACCGGCGCGTCTTCGAGCGGACGTACGTGCCGGACCTGCCGTCCGACTCCCGGGCGCTGTTCCAGAAGTTCCAGCGCGGGGGCTTGCACCGGGCCTTGGTGCGCGGCGAGGACGCCCTGCTGCGGTCGGGCGCGGCGCACGCCGGGGAGGCGGTCGCCGCCGGCACCTGGCGCAGCACCGCCGACCGAGCCGTCAAGCAGTACATGCTGCTGTGCACCGGGTCGGCCGAGAACTCGGCCGCGCGCGGGCGGGCCTTCGCCTACCGGGAGCTGGTCAAGGCGGCGGTGGTCGGGGTGGTCGGGCTGACCGCCGTAGGAGTGTCGCTGTGGTTCGCGGTGCGCGGCGCGCGTCGCATCTCGCGCCGCCTGGAGACGCTGCGGGACACCGCCGACCTGCTGAGCACCCGTCAGCTGCCCGACGTGATGCGGCGGTTGAGCGCGGGTGAGGACGTGGACGCGGTGGCCGAGGCGCCGCCACTGGCGGCCGACGAGGTGCGGGCCGACGAGATCGGGCAGGTCGGCCGGTCCTTCAACACCGCGCGTCTGGCGGCCGTCGAGGCCGCCGTCAAACAGGCCACCCTGCGGCGCGGGCTGTTCGCGGTGCTGCTCAACATCGCGCGGCGCAACCAGGCGCTCGTGCACCGGCAGCTGAAGCTGGTCGACACCCTGGAGCGGCGCACCGACGACCCGGACGTCCTGCGCGACCTGTTCCGCATCGACCACCTCACCACCCGTATGCGGCGGCACGCGGAGAGTCTGATCATCCTCTCCGGCGCGGCCCCCGCCCGCAGATGGCGGCGGCCGGTGCCCGTGGCGGACGTCGTGTCCTCGGCGGTGGGCGAGATCGAGGACTACGCGCGCGTGGTCGTGCCCCCCATGCCCGAGACCGGCGTGGCGGCCGATGCCGTGGCCGACGTGGTGCACCTGATCGCCGAGCTCCTGGAGAACGCCACGGTCTTCTCACCGCCGCACACCCAGGTCACGATGCGCGCCGGCCGGGCGCGCGGCGGCTTCGTCCTGGAAATCGACGACCGGGGCCTCGGCCTCGACGCCGACCAGCACGCGGCGGCCCACCGCACCCTCACCGACCCGGACGCCTTCGACCCCACCCGGCACGACCGCCTCGGCCTGTATGTCGTGGGACGCCTCGCGGCCCGCCACGGCATCGAGGTGACACTGCGGGACTCGCCGTACGGGGGGACTACGGCGGCGGTGCGGCTGCCTCCGACGGTGTTGGCGGAGGTGGAGCCGGGGGTGCCGGGCACCCGAGCAGAGGTGCGCGGCCTGCCGCCGACGAGGCCAGTGGCAAGGAAGCCTGAGCGGGCCCCCGGCGCACCTGGCTGCGGCGCAGACCTCGACGGCCCCGGCCTCGACCCCGTGGGCCCCGGGACCCCGGGCTCACGCGTCCCGGATCCCGCCGCCTCCACTCTCCCCACCCGAATCCGTCAGGCGTCCCTCGTCGCCGAACTGCGTGCCGAGCCGCCGCCTCCGGACGCGGCCCAGCCGCGGGAAGCCGACGCCGAGGAGGTGCGCGCGGTCTTCGGCGCCTTCCAGCGTGGCCTGGAGCGTGGGCGCCGTGGGCTGCCCGTCGGTAAGGCGGGCGACCCCACGAGCCCCGGCGCCGCCGAGGAGCGAACCGACACCGACGAAGGGACACCTGCCGACGATGCCCGGTGACCACCAGTACCCCGAGTCCACCTCTGCCCCGAAGGGAGCGCCCGGCACGGACCTCGGCTGGATGCTCGACGACCTCGTGGCGCGGACCGAGCACGTCCGCCAGGCCGTACTGCTCACCGCCGACGGCCTCCCGCTGAGCTGCTCCGAAGGCATGCGCAGACGGGACGTCGAGCACCTGGCCGCCATCTGCTCCGGCTTCCACGGCCTGGCCCGCTCGGCGGGGGACCGGTTCGAGGCGGGAGCGGTGCGGCAGACCATGGTCATGCTCGACGACGCCTACCTCTTCATCACCCCGGCCGGCCACGGCAGCCGCCTGGCCGTACTCAGCGAGGCGCAGACCGACGTCGGCCAGCTGGCCCACGAGATGGCGCTGCTCGTCCGCCGCCTCGGCCGACACCTGGACGCCGCCGCACGTTCGACTCCCTGACCCGCGTGACCGACGACCACTGGTACGAGGACGAGACCGGGTCGATGGTGCGCCCCTACACCGTGACCCGAGGCCGCACGAGGCCCTCGGGCCGGCACGCCATCGACCTGATGTCCCAGGTCACCGCGCTGGAGACGGACGCGGCCGAGCAGGGCCTCGACCACGCCCGCACGGCGCTGCTCGACCTGGTGCGCCGCGTCCCGCGCCCGGTCGTCGAGCTGGCCGCGGACGCCGATCTCCCCCTGACCGTGGTCCGCGTGCTGCTCGGTGACCTGGCCGAGGCCGGGCTGGTGCGCGTCGACGAGCCGCGCCGCGTGCCGGCCGCGGGACCGGCCGCCGACCCGGAGCTGCTGCGCGAGATCATCGAGCGCCTGCGGGAGCTCTAGACGACAGCTCCAGGCAGACGGGAGCTGAACGGCAGGCTCCAGGGCACGACCGTTGCCCGTCCCGCCCCTGAACCGCTCGAACGGCGCCGGGCCGACGCACTTGGGCAGGTCCTTGGGGCGGCCCTTCCGCCGGTCAAGCAGGTGAACTGGAGGCTCACCGCTCTTCCGGCGGCGGCCCCGGGACACATCGGCCCCAGGACGTCACCGCACCCCCGCCGCCCGGCGGGGCAGGCCGCCCATGACCTGCGTCCCAGGGATGACCGGGCGTACGGCCCCAGGGCGCGCAACGAATCACCGCCGGACCCGTGGTGCACGCAACGATCCGCTCACGGGCGCGCAACGGCTCCTTCTTGTCCGGCCGAGTCCGCCGAACGTACCTTTTAATCCGCCCCCCGAATCACTGTCGCACCGGCGAGGATCCCGCATGCGCACCGCCCTCCTGCAGAGCTCCGGCCGCCCCGGCTCGACCGTCGAGAACCTCAAGGTCCTTGACGAGGCCGCGGGCCGGGCCGCTGCCGCGGGTGCCGCGCTGCTCGCCGCGCCGGAGATGTTCCTCACCGGGTATGCGATCGGCGACGGCATCGGCCGCCTCGCCGAGTCCGCCGACGGCGACGCGGCGGACGCGATCGCCGAGCTGGCCTCCCGGCACGGCCTGGCGATCGCCTACGGCTACCCCGAGCGGGACGGCGACGCCGTCCACAACTCGGCCCAGCTGATCTCCGCCGACGGCACCCGGCTCGCGAACTACCGCAAGACCCACCTCTTCGGCTGCTTCGAGCGCGACCACTTCACCCCGGGCGACCAGCCGGTCGTACAGGCCGAGCTGAACGGTCTCACCGTCGGTCTGATGATCTGCTATGACGTCGAGTTCCCGGAGAACGTCCGCGCGCACGCCCTCGCCGGCACCGACCTCCTCCTCGTGCCCACGGCGCAGATGCACCCGTTCCAGTTCGTCGCCGAGTCCCTGGTGCCGGTGCGTGCCTGGGAGAACCAGATGTACGTCGCGTACGTCAACCGGGTCGGCCCCGAGGGCGAGTTCGAGTTCGTCGGCCTCTCCACGCTCGCCGGCCCTGACGGAGTCGCCCGCACCCGCGCCGGCCGCGGCGAGGAACTCGTCCTCGCAGACGTCGACCCCGCCTTCCTGGCCGCCTCCCGCGAGGCGAACCCGTACCTGAAGGACCGCCGCCCCGGCCTGTACGGGTCGCTCGTCTGAAACCCCTCAAGCCGTTCCCAGTTCTTCCGCGCAAGGAGTCCGTACCCCATGACGTCCACCGTGCCCAACGCCGTCGAGCACGCAGACGAGCAGCAGCCGCCGATCACCATGTTCGGTCCGGACTTCCCGTACGCGTACGACGACTTCCTCGCCCACCCGGCCGGCCTCGGGCAGATACCCGCGACCGAGCACGGCACCGAGGTCGCGGTCGTCGGTGGCGGTCTGTCCGGCATCGTCGCCGCCTACGAGCTGATGAAGATGGGCCTGAAGCCCGTCGTCTACGAGGCCGACCAGATCGGCGGCCGGCTGCGCACCGTCGGCTTCGAGGGCTGCGACCCGTCGCTGACCGCCGAGATGGGCGCCATGCGCTTCCCGCCGTCCTCCACGGCCCTGCAGCACTACATCGACCTGGTGGGCCTCGAGACCAGGCCCTTCCCGAACCCGCTGGCCGAGGCGACCCCGTCGACCGTCGTCGACCTCAAGGGCGAGTCGCACTACGCCGAGACGATCGACGACCTGCCGCAGGTCTACCGGGACGTCGCGACCGCCTGGAACCGCTGCCTGGAGGAGGGCGCCGACTTCTCCGACATGAACCGCGCGATGCGCGAGCGGGACGTGCCGCGCATCCGGGAGATCTGGTCGAAGCTGGTCGAGAAGCTCGACAACCAGACCTTCTACGGCTTCCTGTGCGACTCCGAGGCCTTCAGCTCCTTCCGGCACCGCGAGATCTTCGGCCAGGTCGGCTTCGGCACCGGCGGCTGGGACACCGACTTCCCCAACTCCATCCTGGAGATCCTGCGCGTCGTCTACACCGAGGCCGACGACCACCACCGCGGCATCGTCGGCGGCTCCCAGCAGCTGCCGCTCCGGCTGTGGGAGCGCGAGCCGGAGAAGCTCGTGCACTGGCCCTACGGGACCTCGCTGAAGACCCTGCACGTGAACGGCGAGCCCCGCCCCGCGGTCACCCGGCTGCACCGCACCGCGGGCAACCGGATCACGGTGACGGACGCGAACGGCGACATCCGCACCTACCGGGCGGCCGTCTTCACGGCCCAGTCCTGGATGCTGCTCTCCAAGATCCAGTGCGACGACGCACTCTTCCCGATCGACCACTGGACCGCCATCGAGCGCACCCACTACATGGAGTCCAGCAAGCTCTTCGTCCCCGTCGACCGGCCGTTCTGGCTGGACAAGGCCGTCGACGAGGAGGGGAATCCGACCGGCCGGGACGTCATGTCGATGACCCTCACCGACCGCATGACCCGCGGCACGTACCTCCTCGACGACGGCCCGGACCGGCCCGCCGTGATCTGCCTGTCCTACACCTGGTGCGACGACAGCCTGAAGTGGCTGCCGCTGTCCGCCAACGAGCGGATGGAGGTCATGCTCAAGTCGCTGTCGGAGATCTATCCGAACGTCGACATCCGCAAGCACGTCATCGGCAACCCGGTGACGGTCTCCTGGGAGAACGAGCCCTACTTCATGGGCGCGTTCAAGGCCAACCTGCCCGGCCACTACCGCTACCAGCGGCGCCTGTTCACGCACTTCATGCAGGACCGGCTGCCCGAGGACAAGCGCGGCATCTTCCTGGCCGGCGACGACGTCTCCTGGACGGCCGGCTGGGCGGAGGGCGCCGTGCAGACCGCGCTGAACGCGGTCTGGGGCGTCATGCGCCACTTCGGCGGGGAGACCGATCCGTCCAACCCCGGCCCCGGCGACGTCTACGACGAGATCGCCCCCGTCGAACTGCCGGAGGACTGACGCCGGTTCACACCCCGGCCGCCCGGGCCTTCTCGTAGACCTCCGCGGCCACGTCCGCGAGTTCCCGGGCGTCGCGCACGGTGGCCTGGAAGTCGACCAGGATCTCCTCCAGGCCGACAGCGGCGTGGGCGGCCAGGTCCTCGACGATCTGGTCGGCGTCCCCCTGGAAGGGGGACCGGCCGCTGCCGCCACGGGCCGTCGCCGAGTACCTGGCGTTCGCCCTGAGCACCGTGCGGACGGGCTGTCGACGGCCACGCTCGGCGGCGAGCTCCCGCAGTTCGGCCCACTGGCGCGCGACCCGCGCGGCGCCCGTGCCCAACGGCAGCCAGCCGTCGGCGTGGTCGACCAGCCGGCGCATGGCCCTCGGCGTGGACGCGGCCAGCAGGATCGGGATCGGCCGGGCGGGCTTGGGGCCGACGACGGCCGAGTCGATTCTCGTCACCTCTCCGGTCCAGCGCACCGGGTCCGGCCCCCACACCGCCCGGCACACGTCGATGACCTCCTCCAGCATCCGGCCGCGCTCCTCGATCGGCCGGATCCCCGATGCCGCGTACTCGTCGAGGGACCAGCCCGTGCCGAAGCCCGCCAGCACCCGGCCCCCGCTCGCCGCGTCCAGCGAGGCGAGGGCCTTGGCGAGCTGGAAGGGCATGTGCAGCGGGGCGACCAGCACGCTGCTGCCCAGCCGGACCCGTTCGGTGGCCGCCGCGGCCAGGGTCAGCGTGACCAGCGGATCGGCGACGCCGCGGTAGGAGTCCGGCCAGGGCAGGCCCTCGACACCGTACAGGCCCTGCGCGGCGGGCTCCGGGAAGAGGGCCCGCTCGTACACCCAGAGGCTGTCGTAACCGATCCGCTCGGCGGCGCGCGCCACCTCGGGCACGTCCCTGCCGAGGTGGTACTGGCGGTTCTGCGGAAGGCCCAGCCCCAGACGGATCGCCATGGCGGTGCACTCCTTGGTCGTCTGCCGTGTCCGCCGCACAACGTACAGTGACCCCGCAGGCTCACGGGCCGATCCGCTGGGGATGTCCGGATCGGTCGGAGCGGCCAGAACAGCCGGATCGGGGCAGATCGGCCGGAACGGTCGGGTCAGTCGGGTCAGTCGGGCAGGGGCGTGAGCAGCATGCGCCCGGCGAAGCCCACCGCCGCGTCCAGCCGCTGGGCGAACTCCTCGGCAAGGTCGGGCAGCAGTCGCAGCGCCCACAGCGCCCGCGCCGCCGACCAGGTGGCGTCCCGGGCCCGCTCCAGGCTCCACGAGCCGAGGAGGTGGGTGAGCGGATCGGCGATCTGCAGCAGGTCCGGGCCCGGCATCAGGTCTTCGCGGATGCGCTCCTCCAGGGAGACGAGGAGGTCGCCCACCCGGTCGAACTCGCCCTCCAGGTCGGCCGGTTCGCAACCCAACGCACGGCAGGCGTCCACGACGGCGAGGGCCAGGTCGTGGCCGATGTGCGCGTTGATGCCCGCCAGCGCGAACTGCAGGGGGCGTACGCCGGGATGCCGGCGGAACTGGAACAGCGGCCGCCAGCAGGCCGGTGGGCGCCGGTCACCGGCCACCGCCTCCACCGCGGCGAGGTACCGCTGCGCGAAGCGGACGTCCAGCGTGGTCACGGCCCGCGGGTCCGTGAACTGCCCGGTGTCCAGGCGCCGGCCGACCTCCTCGGTGACGGCGAGGTAGACGCGGTTGAACACCGCGACCCCGTCCCGCCCGGGCAGCGAGGCGTCCAGGGCGCGCATCCGGGCCACGACCGCGTCCACGGTGTCCGCGCGAGGGGTGTGGTGTGCCGATTGCGCCATGGGGGCAGGCTCCCAGGCCCGGACCGGTGTGGGCCCCGACCGGCCCGGCACTTCCCCGGAACGGGGGACGTCCGCGGGGACGGGCGGACCGGCCGGAATCCCGACGGCGGCGGCCACCAGGGCCTCGGCCGACGGTCCGGTGCGGCGCCACCCCGGGCAGGAGGTGGCGCCGCCGACGGCAACGGGGTGGCGCCGCCACGGGAAGGGGGGCGCCGCGGCCTGTCGATCCGTCGTGCCTACGACCGGGCGCGGTGAGTGCCCTCCCCGGTCGGGCCCTGCGGAGCCGCCGTGCCTCCCTCGGCCGTCGCGCCGTACGACGAGGTGCCCTCGGCCGTGGCGCCGTACGACGAGGTGCCCTCGTCCAGCAGCGGTTGCTGCGTCTTGAGGTGGGCCGGGGCGAACAGCCGCAGCGCGTGGTAGCCGGTGATCACGACCAGCGTGCCCAGCGCGATACCGCTGAGGGAGAAGGTGTCGGTGAACTTCATGCTGACGTTGCCGACGCCGATGATGATGCCGGCCGCGGCCGGCACCAGGTTCAGCGGATTGCGCAGGTCGACCCCGGCGTTCGTCCAGATCTGGGCGCCGAGCAGACCGATCATGCCGTACAGGATGACCGTGATCCCGCCCAGCACGCCGCCGGGCACCGCGGCCACCACCGCCCCGAACTTGGGGCAGACGCCGAACAGGAGCGCGAAGCCGGCGGCGGCCCAGTAGGCGGCGGTCGAGTAGACGCGGGTCGCGGCCATCACGCCGATGTTCTCGGAGTACGTGGTGTTGGGCGGGCCGCCCACCGCGGTGGACAGCATGGAGGCCACGCCGTCCGCCGAGATCGCGGTGCCCAGCTCGTCGTCCAGCGGGTCGCCGGTCATCTCGCCGACCGCCTTGACGTGCCCGGCGTTCTCCGCGACCAGCGCGATGACGACGGGGAGCGCGACGAGGATCGCCGACCACTGGAACGACGGCCCGTGGAAGGAGGGCAGCCCGATCCAGTCGGCCCGGGCGACACCGGAGAGGTCCAGCCGCCAGTGGTCGGTGAGCTTGCCGCTCGCGTCGACCGAGTGGATCCTGCCGAAGACCCGGTCGCACGCCCAGGAGAGGACGTACCCGAAGACGAGGCCGAGGAAGATCGCGATCCGGGACCAGAAGCCGCGCAGGCAGACCACGGCCAGCCCGGTGAAGAGCATGACCAGCAGAGCCGTCCACTGGTCCTGGGGCCAGTACGTCGTCGCGGTCACCGGGGCCAGGTTGAAGCCGATCAGCATGACGACCGCGCCGGTCACGATCGGCGGCATCGCCGCATGGATGATCCGCGCCCCGAAGCGCTGCACGGCGAGGCCCACCAGGAACAGCGCCGCGCCGACGACGAGGACCGCGCCGGTCACGGTCGCGCTCGTGCCGCCCTGCGCGCGGATGACCGCGGCGACACCGACGAAGGACAGCGAGCAGCCCAGGTAACTGGGCACCCGGCCGCGTGTGGCGAGCAGGAAGATGACCGTCGCGACGCCCGACATCATGATCGCGAGGTTGGGGTCGAGGCCCATGAGCACGGGCGCGACGAAGGACGCGCCGAACATCGCCACGACGTGCTGGGCACCGAGCCCGGCCGTGCGGGGCCAGGAGAGCCGTTCGTCGGGCCGGACGACCGCTCCGGGTGCGGGCGTCCGCCCGTCACCGTGCAGCTTCCAGCGCACGCCGAGGTCCATGGTGGTATTTCGCTTTCTGTTTTCGGCCACTGTCCGAACCATTGTCCAGGGTGACCAGCCGTGCTCGTTCACCTGATCGCACCAGTCAGCCCCCGCGCACGCCCGCCGGCCGGTGGCCTGCGGCCCGGTGCGGCGACGCCGGGCCGGGGAAACGGGCCGGCCGGTACCTCCCGACCGCCCTCCTGAGCGTCCGCTTAGGATGGGTGCGCAGCCGCCTCACCAGTGACGTTCAGGAGCACCGCCCGTGACCGCCGAAGCCCCGACCGCCCCCACCCTGTCGTACGGCCGGCTGATTCCCGTCGCCGTCCACTTCGACGACCTCGACGCGCTCGGGCTGCTGCACAACGCCCGCTACCCGCTGATGGTCGAACGGGCCTGGTCCGAGCTGTGGCGAGAGCACGGGTTCCACTTCGAGGGCGACTGGGTGGAGGCCGGTGACGCCTGCAACGCGGTCAAGGAACTGCGGATCACCTACGAGGCCCCGGTGACCCGGCCGGGTGCGTACGCCGTTCACCTGTGGCTGGAGCGGCTCGGCAACACCGGTCTGACCTACGGCTTCCGTTTGTGCTCGGCGGACGGCGCCTTCACGTACGCGCACGGCACCCGGGTGCTGGTGCGGCTGGACGCGGGGTCCCTGCGCCCCGCCCCGTGGAGCGAGCGGTTCAGGGCCGCGGCTCGGGAACTGCTGCGCCGGCGGAGCTGACCTTCGGGCGGTCCCGGTCGCCCGCGCGCAGCACGCCCGCGAAACCGGCGAGTCCGCAGGCCAGCACCGTCACCAGGGCGAACGACACCACCAGGCTGGTCGCCTGGGCCAGGCCGCCGACGGCGCTCGGCGCCACCAGCCCCGAGGTGTACGTGACGGTCGCCACACCCGCGATGGCCTGGCTGGGGTTCGGTCCGCTGCGGCCCGCCGCCGCGAAGCACAGCGGCACGACGACCGCGATCCCGAGCCCCAGCAGGGCGAACCCGGTCATCGCCACCGCCGGCTGCCGCGCCAGCACGACGAGCAGCCCGCCGAGCGCGGCGAGGACACCGCTCACCCGCACCGTGCGTACCGAGCCGAACCGGTCCACCACCTTGTCGCCCGCGATTCGGGCCACGGCCATGGTGAGGGTGAACCCCGTCGTGCACGCGGCCGCGAGACCGGCGGAGGTCTCCAGTTGCGTCCGCAGGTACACCGCGGACCAGTCCAGGCTCGCACCCTCGGCGAACACCGCGCAGAACACGATCGCCCCGATCAGCAGCGCCGACCTCGGCGGCAGGGCGAACCGGGGCGGCGGCTCCTCGTGCACCGCGGGCCGCAGGTCGAGCACCCAGGTGCACGCGGCCAGGCCCGCCGCCGTCAGGACCCCGGCCGCAAGGGCGTGGTGCAGCCGGGCGTCCGAGCCGAGGTGCGCGGCGAGCGTGCCGGCCGCCGATCCGGCCAGCGCGCCCGCGCTCCACATGCCGTGCAGACCGGACATGATCGACCGGCCGAGCCGGCCCTCGACCTCCACACCCAGCGCGTTCATCGCGACGTCGGCCATGCCCGCGGTGGCTCCGTAGACGAACAGCGCCAGGCAGAGTGTGAGGAGGTTCACCGCGAGGGCCGGCAGGGCCAGCGACAGCGTCCACAGCGCGATCAGTGCCCGCAGGGCGTTGCGGGTGCCGAGCCGGTGGCTGACGCCGCCCGCGAGGGGCATGGCGAGCGAGGCGCCCAGCGCGGGGAGGGCCAGGGCGAGTCCCAGCTGACCGGGGCCGATCGAGGCGTGGTCCTGGATCCACGGCACGCGGGTGGCGAACGAGCCGGTGACCGCTCCGTGGACGGCGAAGACGGCCGCCACGGCGTACCGGGCCCGCCTCACCTCGTGCCGGCCAACCACCGTGCTCATGGGTCCCTCCCCTCCTGATTCCCGCCGGTCCGTTACATGCCCGGCTGAACTATCAGGGAACCTGCCTGATAGGTGGACGTGAGACACGGACGGGCGCCGGCCGAGCGGCACCGTCCATCTGGGTGGATCCCCGGCATGCCCGCATCCCCGAGCACCGTCCGGGCCATCAACGACCGGCTCGCCCTGCGGCTGTTGCAGCAGGAAGGGCCGCTGACGGCAGGGCGGCTGAAGCAGCTCACCGGTCTGTCCCGGCCCACGGTCGCCGACCTCGTCGAGTGCCTGACCGAGTCCGGCCTCGTCACCGTGGTCGGCGAGTCGGGGGAGCGGCGGCGCGGCCCGAACGCGCGGCTGTACGGGATCGTCGCCGGCCGCGCCCACCTGGCCGCCCTCGACGTGCGCACGGAGAGCGTCGCGGTGAGCGTCTCCGACCTGCTCGGACGGGTGCTGGCCGAGGCGTCCGCGCCGATCGGCGGCGACCTGGGGACCGGGCTCGCGGTGGAGCGGGCGGTGACGCCGGTGGAGCGGGCCGGCCGGAAGGCGGGTGTGGCGAGCCTGCACACGGTCGGCATCGGCGCGCCGGGTCCGATCGACCCGGTCACGGGCGAACTGCGTGACTCCACCGGCCTGCCCGAGTGGCACCGCCGGCTGGTGGCCGCGCTGCAGGAACGGCTTCCGGGCGCCCGCGTCGTCGTCGGGAACGAGACCAACCTCGCGGCCCTGGCCGAGCAGCGCGACGGGGCGGCCCGGGACCGCGACACGTTCGTGCTGCTGTGGCTCGGCCACGGCACGGGCGCCGCCGTCGTCCTGGACGGCAGGTTGCGTCGCGGTGCGTCCGGCGGCACCGGTGAGATCGGCTTCATGCCGGTGCCCGGCACGGGCGCGCTGCCGTCGGCGACCGACTGCGGGGGAGGCTTCCACGCCCTGGCGGGCTCGGCCGCGATCGTGGACCTGGCCGGCCGCTTCGGCCTGTCGGCGTATACGTGGGACCAACGGCCGCCGGCCGCGGAAGTCGTCCGCCCGGGCGGCGGAGACGCTCGCAGGGATCCCGGCCGGCCCGTCCCTCGGCGCCACTGACGGCGGCGCGGATTCCGGCGCCGGCGGTGTCGCCGCCGACCGCGCCGCCGCCTTCCTCGACGCGCTCGCCGGGCGTCTCTCCCTCGGCGTCGCCTCCGTCGTGGCCGTTCTGGACCCCGGGTGCGTCGTCCTGGTCGGCGAGGTCGGGCAGGCCGGCGGGGACGCGCTGGCCACCCGCGTGGCGGAGCGGATCCGGCGGATGTCGCCGCTGCCGACGCAGGTGCGCCCGAGCGCCCTGGGCGGCGGTGCCGTCCTGCGCGGGGCACTGCTGATGGCGCGGGACCGCGCCCAGGACGAGTTGTTGGCACCGCCGGAGCACTGAGCGCCGGCGTGCGGTCGAGGTGCCGGGATGCGGGCCACCGCCCCCGGCGGCCGACCTGCCCGGCCGGTCCGGTGAGGGGCCCGGCGGCGGGCAAGGGCCGTCGTCACCGCCACCGGACCGTAGGCCAGACCCTAAAAGGACTAGACCATTCGGGTCAATGGGTTCGGAGCGGGCGAGCCCCGTCGCCCGGCGGGGGAGCCGCCTCCGGCCTTACCTCGCGGCCCACGGCGCCCGCACGGTGTGTGAGTGAGCCCACACCGATCGTGGGGCCGTGTGCGGACGGATCATGGCACACTGTCCGTGTACCAGTAGCAGCGCACTCCGGGGTCGGTGAAAGTCCGAACCGGCGGTTACAGTCCGCGACCCGGTCGCCTCCAGCGGCCGGTTGACCAGGTGAAATTCCTGGACCGACGGTTAAAGTCCGGATGGGAGGCAGTGCGCGGCGGGCGAGCAGGTGTGCGCGCCGCCGTCTGGGCCCGTCCTGCGGACGGGGCCCGTCCGGCGTCGTCCCGGCGTTCCAGCCCGTGTTCTCTGTCGTCATCGACAGCCCCGGAGTCCGTGCCCGAATGAGGCAGGAGGACCCGGGACGTGTTCACCGGAATCGTCGAAGAGCTGGGCGAAGTAACCGCCGTCGAGGACCTCGGCGACGCCGCTCGCTTCCGGCTCCGCGGCCCCGTCGTGACCGAGGGCGCGCAGCACGGCGACTCCATCGCCGTGAACGGGGTGTGTCTCACCGTCGTCGAACACGAGGGCGACGAGTTCACCGCGGACGTCATGGCGGAGACCCTCAAGCGCTCCAGCCTCGGTGCCCTCTCCGTCGGTTCCCGCGTCAACCTGGAACGCCCCACCGCCGTCGGCGCGCGCCTCGGCGGGCACATCGTGCAGGGGCACGTCGACGGCACCGGCACGATTCTCGCCCGCACCCCCTCGGAGCACTGGGAGATCGTCAGGATCTCGCTCCCCGCGGACCTCGCGCGCTACGTCGTGGAGAAGGGCTCCATCACCGTCGACGGCATCAGCCTGACCGTCGTCGAGGCGGGCCCCGACTACTTCACCGTCAGTCTCATCCCGACCACCCTCGCGCTGACCACGCTCGGCCTCAAGCAGCCCGGCGACCCGGTCAACCTCGAAGTGGACGTCGTCGCCAAGTACGTCGAGCGGCTGCTGGCGGCCGGTCAGGGGGCCGGCCGGTGAACTGGCTCAACTCCGAGGCCTTCGTCCTCTTCCACCAGCACATCAAATGGTCCGACATGATCGGCAACGTGATCGGCCTGATCGGCCTCGCGTTCGGCTGGCGGCGCTCGATCTGGAGCTGGCCGGTCCAGTTCCTCTCCGGGCTCATCCTCTTCGCCGCCTTCGCCACCGCTCACCTCTCCGGCAGCGCCGG
Source organism: Streptomyces sp. NPDC003697 (assembly GCF_053587115.1). Classification (NCBI taxonomy): domain Bacteria; kingdom Bacillati; phylum Actinomycetota; class Actinomycetes; order Kitasatosporales; family Streptomycetaceae; genus Streptomyces; species Streptomyces sp. NPDC003697. The sequence goes on along the minus strand of NZ_JBSFNN010000082.1, from coordinate 12,548 downwards.
CAAGCAGGTGGTCGTCATGGTTGTCGCCGTCTACGGCTGGTGGCAGTGGAACCGCGGCCGGGGCCAGGCGGAGGACGGCCACATCGCCGTGCGGTTCGCCGCCTGGCGCGAACGCCTGGTGCTGGCCGGCGCGGCCGCCCTCGGCACCGTCGCGGTCGCCGGGCTGTTCACCGCGTACCCGTCCCTGTCCTGGGACCCCTGGCCGGACGCCTACATCTTCGTCGGCACGATCGTCGCCATGTACGCCCAGGCGCGCGGCATGGTCGAGTTCTGGTTCGCCTGGCTGCTCGTGGACGCCGTCGGCGTCCCGCTCAACTTCGCCAACGGCTTCGCCTTCTCCGGCTTCGTCTACGTCATCTACGGCGCACTCGTCCTGTGGGGCATGCGCGACTGGTGGCTGCGCTCCCGCAAGGCCGCGCGGCCCGTCATGGAAGGAGCGCCGGCATGACCTCCCGCCCGTCGTCCACCACCGGCCCCAACGAGGCTCCCCCGCAGCAGAGGACACCTCAGGACTCGCACCCCGCCGCACCCTTGGTCCCACCGGTCCTCTACGGCGCCGACGACATCGAGGACTTCACCCTCGACCCGGTCGAGCAGGCCGTCGCCGACATCGCCGCCGGCCGCCCGGTCGTGGTCGTCGACGACGAGGACCGCGAGAACGAGGGCGACCTCGTCATGGCCGCCGAGAAGGTGACCGAGGAGATCGTCGCCTTCATGATGAGCGAGTGCCGCGGCCTGATCTGCGTCCCCATGGAGGGCGAGGAACTGGACCGGCTGCGGCTGCCGCAGATGGTCGAGGACAACACCGAGTCGATGAAGACCGCCTTCACGGTCTCGGTCGACGCCTCCGGCGCACACGGCGTCACGACCGGCATCTCCGCCGCCGACCGCGCCACCACGCTCCGGCTGCTGGCGAGCGGCACGGCCGAGCCGGCCGACTTCGTCCGCCCCGGCCACGTCTTCCCGCTGCGCGCCCGGCCCGGCGGGGTCCTCACCCGCAACGGGCACACCGAAGCCGCCGTCGACCTCGCCCGGCTCGCCGGACTGCGCCCGGCCGGCGCGATCGTCGAGATCGCCGGCGAGGACGGCCGCATGCTGCGCCTGCCCGAGCTCATCCCGTTCGCCCGCAAGCACGGTCTGACGATCATCTCCATCGAGGACCTGATCGCCTACCGGCGCTCTCCCGGGCTCGCGGCTCCGGCGGCGCACGGGACGGTCGTGTGCGAGCCCACCGTCCGCCGGGAGGCGGAGGTCCACCTGCCGACCGCCCACGGCACCTTCACGGCCCACGGCTACCGCTCCACCGTCGACGGCGTCGAGCACGTCGCGCTGGTGCACGGCGAGATCGGCGACGGCGAGGACGTCCTCGTCCGCGTCCACTCCGAGTGCCTCACCGGCGACATCTTCGGCTCCCTGCGCTGCGACTGCGGCCCCCAGCTGGACGCCTCCCTGGAGCGCATCCAGGCCGAGGGCAGGGGAGTGGTGGTGTACCTGCGCGGGCACGAGGGGCGCGGCATCGGCCTGATGTCCAAACTGCGCGCCTACGAGCTCCAGGAGCGTGGCCGCGACACACTCGACGCCAACCTCGAACTCGGCCTGCCCGCCGACGCCCGCGACTACGGCGCCGGGGCGCAGATCCTGGCCGACCTCGGCGTGCGCAGCGTCCGGCTGATGACCAACAACCCCGACAAGGCCGGCGCGCTGACCCGGTACGGCCTGAAGGTCACCGCCCGCGAGCCGATGCCCGTCCAGGCGGGCGAACACAACATCCGCTACCTGCGCACCAAGCGGGACCGGATGGGACACGACCTGCCCTGGCTGGACGCGGCCGCCGCGGCCACCTGCGGCAACCAGTAACACGAACAGAGCACTGAGGAGACACGTGAGCGGCAAGGGTGCACCGGAGCTGTCCGTCCGGAACGTCGGCGACCTCAGGGTCGCCGTCATCGCGGCGCAGTGGCACGAGAAGGTGATGGACGGCCTGGTGGACGGCGCCCTGCGCGCCCTGCACGAGCTGGGGATCGACGAGCCGACCCTGCTCCGGGTCCCCGGCAGCTTCGAGCTCCCCGTCGTCGCCAAGGTGCTCGCGGGCCGCGGCTACGACGCCGTCGTCGCCCTCGGCGTCGTCATCCGCGGCGGCACCCCGCACTTCGAGTACGTGTGCCAGGGCGTCGCCCAGGGGCTGACCCAGGTGTCGGTGGAGACCGGCGTCCCCGTCGGCTTCGGCGTGCTGACCTGCGACACGGAGGAGCAGGCCCTGGACCGGGCCGGCCTGGAGGGCTCCCGGGAGGACAAGGGCCACGAGGCGGTGACCGCCGCGGTCGCGACCGCGGCCACACTCCGCTCGGTATCCGAACCCTGGCGGTGAGGAGTCGGCCGGACCGCGTAGGGTGGGGACCACCATGTCCAAGAAGACGTTCGAGGAGCTCTTCACCGAGCTCCAGCACAAGGCCGCCCACGGCGATCCCGCCACCTCCCGCACCGCCGAACTGGTCGGCAAGGGCGTCCATGCCATCGGCAAGAAGGTCGTCGAGGAGGCCGCCGAGGTGTGGATGGCCGCCGAGTACGAGGGCACGGAGGCGGCGGCCGAGGAGATCTCGCAACTGCTGTACCACGTGCAGGTGATGATGGTCGCCCGCGGCATCTCCCTGGACGACGTCTACGCCCATCTCTGAGCGGTCGCCTGCCGCACACCCTCACCCACACAGCCGTAGAACCACGCAAAGGAAGCCGACTTCATGCTGCGCATCGCCGTCCCCAACAAGGGTTCACTCTCCGGCCCTGCGGCGGACATGCTGCATGAGGCCGGCTACCAGCAGCGGCGCGAGGCCAAGGAACTGCGGATCGTCGACCCGGAGAACGAGGTCGAGTTCTTCTACCTCCGCCCCCGCGACATCGCGATCTACGTCTCCTCCGGCCGCCTCGACATCGGCATCACCGGCCGCGACCTGCTGATCGACTCCGGCGCCAACGCCGAGGAGATCCTTCCGCTCGGCTTCGCCCGCTCCACGTTCCGCTACGCCACCAGGCCCGGCACGGCGAACGGCGTGACGGACCTGAACGGCATGACGGTCGCCACGTCGTACGAGGGCATCGTCGCCAAGCACCTCGCCGACCACGGCATCGACGCCTCCGTCGTCCACCTCGACGGCGCCGTCGAGACCGCCGTCGAACTCGGCGTCGCCGAGGTCATCGCGGACGTGGTGGAGACCGGCACCTCGCTGCGCAACGCGGGCCTGGAGGTCATCGGCGAGCCGATCATGGAGTCCGAGGCGGTCGTGATCCGCCGCACCGGCGCCACCGCCGAGGACGGCGCCGAGCCCAAGGTGCAGCAGTTCCTGCGCCGCCTGCAGGGCGTCCTGGTCGCCCGGACGTACGTGATGATGGACTACGACTGCCGGGTCGAGCAGCTGGAGAAGGCCGTCGCGCTGACCCCGGGTCTGGAGTCCCCGACCGTCTCCCCGCTGCACAACGAGGGCTGGGTCGCCGTCCGCGCCATGGTCCCGGCCACGGAGGCCCAAAGGATCATGGACGACCTGTACGCCATCGGCGCCCGGGCCATCCTGACCACGGCCATCCACGCCTGCCGCCTCTGAGGTGCACCGAGCGATGACCGACCTGCCCGCGCTCCCCGTCACCTTCCGGCCCGGCCGCACCCGTGTCGTCCTGCTCTCCGCCGCGGTCGTGCTCTTCGGGGTGATCACCACCGTCACCCTGCTGCTGGAGCGGCTCGGCCCGGGCGAGCGCCTCAGCTTCGTCCTCACGGCGGCGCTCCTGTCGGCGGGCCTGCTGCTCCTCGCCCGGCCCAAGGTCGTCGCCGACGACTCCGGCGTCACCGTCGTGAACATCGCCACCGGCCGCCGTCTGGAGTGGGCCGAGATCCTCCGGGTCAACCTGCGTCCCGGCGATCCCTGGGTCTTCCTCGACCTCAGCGACGGCACCAGCCTGCCCGCCCTCGGCATCCAGCCGGGCATCGCCAAGCAGCGGGCCATCGCCGACGCCCGCGCCCTGCGCGCCCTGGTCGCGGCCCGCTCCCTGCCGGACCCCGACGGGTCGCGCGGCGAACATCACGGCTGACTCGGGGCGTCCACCCTGCCGCATGGGGCGGTGTCTTGATTAATCTGGTGGCGGAGGCGTTTTCGCTGCGCCTCCGCTCCTGTGCTCCGGCCCGGTGCCCAGGGGCTCCTGCTACCCGAGGAGTGACTCCCTCCGGCGATGGACGGATCGTCCTGCAGTACCTGCGCCGCCCCCTGCCGACATAGCGCGGACCGCGTCCGCGTCTACGCGGAGGCGGCGGCATCATGACCACCCCCCTGCTGCTCCTAGGAGCGGCTTTCCTGCTGATCGTGGCCAACGGCTTCTTCGTGGCCGCCGAGTTCGGCCTGGTGACCGTGGACCGGTCGGAGGCCGAGAAGGCCGCCGCCGAGGGCGACCGGCGGGCCCGAACGGTCGTCGAGTCGCTCAAGGAGCTGTCGTTCCAGCTCTCCGGCACCCAGCTCGGCATCACCATCACCTCCCTCGTCGTCGGCATGCTCGCCGAGCCCGCGCTGGCCGAGCTGCTGCACGGCCCGTTCACCGCGGTCGGCGTCCCCGAGGGCGCCGTCTCCGGCGTCGCCGTGGTCGTCGGCATGCTCCTCGCCTCCGCCGTGCAGATGGTGATCGGCGAGCTCGTGCCCAAGAACTGGGCGGTGTCCCGGCCGCTGCAGGTCGCGCGCTTCGTCGCCGGCCCGCAGCACCTGTTCTCCCGCCTGTTCCGCCCGGTGATCGCGGCGCTCAACGCGGTCGCCAACCGGCTGGTCCGCGCCCTGGGCGTCGAGCCCGCCGACGAGCTGGCCTCCGCCCGCACACCCGGCGAGCTGGTGTCCCTGGCGCGCCACTCCGCGCAGGCCGGCGCCCTGGAACAGGACACGGCGGACCTGTTCGTGCGGACCCTGTCCCTGGGCGAGCTGACCGCGCAGCACGTCATGACCCCGCGGGTGAAGGTCAGCGCCCTGCAGTCGTCGGCGACCGCCGAGGACGTGGTCAACCTGACCCGCGCCACCGGCCTGTCCCGCTTCCCCGTCTACCGGGAGAAGATCGACGAGATGGTCGGCATGGTCCACCTGAAGGACGCCCTGGCCGTCCCGGTGGGGGACCGGCTGCGCACCCCCGTCGGCCTCATCGCCCGCCAGGCCCTGCTCGTCCCGGAGACCCTGCCGGTGCAGCCGCTGCTGGCGCGGCTGCGCAGCGAGCAGCCCATCGCGGTCGTGGTCGACGAGTACGGCGGCACGGCGGGCGTCGTGACGCTGGAGGACATCGTCGAGGAACTCGTCGGCGAGGTCCGCGACGAGCACGACGCCAAGGACGTGCCCGACCTGGCCCCGGCCCCGCCGGAGGACGGCAACCCCGCGTGGGACGTCGACGGCGGCTGCCGCGTCGACCTGCTCAGGCGCATCGGCCTCCAGGCGCCCGAGGGGCCCTACGAGACCGTCGCCGGGCTGGTCGCCGACCTGCTCGGGCGCATCCCGGCCCCCGGTGACCGGGTCGAGCTGCCGGGCTGGCGGCTGTCCGTGCGCCAGGTCGGGCACTACCGCGCGGAGCGGGTCCGGCTGGTGCGGACGGCCCCCGCGGCCGACGCCGTCGCCGTCGCGGTGGAGGCCGCCCGATGAGCGTGCTCCAACTGTTCTTCGCCGCGCTGCTGGTGCTCGCCAACGGGTTCTTCGTCGGCGCCGAGTTCGCGCTCGTGTCCGTCCGCCGCAGCCAGATCGAGCCGCTCGGCACCACCCGGGCCCGGCAGGTCATCCACGGCCTGGAGCGGCTGCCGCAGATGATGGCGGCCGCGCAGTTCGGCATCACCGTCTGCTCGCTGACCCTCGGTGCCGTCGCCGAGCCGACGGTGGCCCACCTGCTGGAGCCGGTGTTCGAGTGGATCCACCTGCCGCAGGGCGTGATCCACCCGCTCGGCTACGTCCTGGCGCTGGCGGCCGTGGTCTTCTTCCACCTCGTCATCGGCGAGATGGTGCCGAAGAACCTCGCCATGGCCGCGCCGGAGAAGGCCGCGCTGTGGCTGGGCCCCGGTCTGGTCGCCTTCGCCCGGCTGTGCCGGCCCATCACCGTGGCCCTGGGCGCCTGCGCCCAGGGCGTCCTGCGGCTGTTCAGGGTCGAGCCCAAGGACGAGGTCGAGGCCGTCTTCACCAGCGAGCAGCTCAACCGGCTGGTGGAGGACTCCGGCCAGGCCGGCCTCCTCGACCCCGAGGAGCAGGAGCGCCTGGAGGACGCGCTGGAACTGGGCTCCCGCCCGGTGACCGACGTGCTCATCAGGCGCGAGGCACTGGTGACGGTCAGCCCCTCGGTGACCCCTGGGGAGATCGTCGAGCTGACCGCCCGCACCGGGTACTCCCGTTTCCCCGTTGTCGCGGGGAACGGGGCCTTCATGGGCTTCCTCCACGTCAAGGACGTCCTCGACCTGGAGAACTCCGAGCGGGCCGTGCCGCAGCGGATATGGCGGCCCATGACGACGCTCGGCGTGGAGGTCCCGCTGGACGACGCGCTGACGGTCATGCGCCGGGCCGCGACGCACCTGGCCCAGGTGGCCGACACGAGCGGCAGGGTGCTGGGGCTGGTGGCGCTGGAGGACGTCCTGGAACTCCTGGTCGGTGAGGTCCGCGACCCCGCTCACCGCGTGCTGCCGGAGGTCCGTATGAGGCGGCCGCGGGCGACCGGGGAACCGGAGCAGGTACTGGCCACGTAGCCGCCGCCCGCGTGCGGGAGCCCCGGCTCCCGCACGCGGGCACGGACGTGGACGCCACCTTCCGCCCGCCACCGACTGGATGCCCCGGGGCGACGGAGCCGCGCGCGGCGGTCACATGTCCGGCGGGTCCTGGGGTCCCCGCCCCGACAGCACCTCACCGTAGGCCTGCATCAGGTCCGGCAGCCGCAGCGTGGCCAGATCCTCCCGCGACAGCGCCCCCGCGTAGGCGGACAGCCTCAGATCCCGGTACGCGCAGCTCTTCTCGTACAGCGTCCGCAGGAACCGCCCGTTGCCCAGCTCGTCGATCCACCCCTGGTCGACCACGTGCCCGGCGATCGAGCGCAGCTCGTCGAGGGCTTCCTCGTCCCACAGGTCACCGTTCTCCGCGGCGAGCACCCGGCCGATCTCGGTGAGCTCCGCCGGCCGGTAGGAAGGGAAGTCCACCCGCGTCGTGAACCGCGACGACAGACCGGGGTTGGCGGCGAGCAGGCGGTCCATGCCCTCGGGGTAACCGGCGAGGATCACCACGAGGTGATCCCGGTTGTCCTCCGCCCGCTTCAGCAGCACCTGCAGCGCCTCGTCACCGTACGCGTCGCCCTTGCCGTACCCGGAGTTCGACAGGGAGTAGGCCTCGTCGACGAAGAGGACACCGCCGATCGCGGAGTCGATCAGCTCGTTGGCCTTGACGGCGGTCTGGCCGAGGTACTCGCCGACCAGGTCGGCCCGCTGCGCCTCGACCAGGTGGTCGCCGCCGAGCAGACCGAGCGCGTAGAACACGCGGCCGAGGATCCGGGCGACCGTGGTCTTGCCGGTGCCGGAGGGACCGGAGAAGACGAAGTGGCGTTTCGGCGGCTGCACGGGCAGCCCCTGCCCAGCCCGCAGCCGGGCCATGTTCAGCTGTGCAGAAAGCGCTTTGACCTGGCGTTTCACTGGTTCCAGTCCGACCATGCGCTCAAGTTGGGCGAGCGCCTCCTCGAGTAACGCGCAGTCGGTGGGCCCGGTGGGCAGCGGGTTCGGCGGCCCGGCGGTCCGCCGGCGCACCGCCGGGTCGGTCACCGACGGCTGGGGACCGGCCGGCGGCAGGTCGGGATCGGGCAGTCTCAGATCCCTGCCGTCGGCGCCGAAGAACGGGTCCAGGCCGTCCGCGCCGTCCACAGAGTCCTGACCGGCGCCGCTGAGCGTGATCGCCGCGAGATCGGTTCCGTCGTACCCGTCGCCCTCGGCGATCGCCGCGAGCCGGGCGGAGGTGTCCATGAACGCCGGGTCGACCCGGTGCACCGCCCGGTACAGCGGCAGCGCCGCGGCGCTGCGGCCGGTGCCCTCCAGGGCCCGCGCCAGCCAGTACCGCAGCTCCTTGCGCTGCGGCTGCTCGCTGCGGCAGCGCATCAGCGCCGCCGACAGCAGCGGTTCGGCCTGCCCGTACATCTCCAGCCGGACCCTCGCCATACCGCCGAACAGGCCCGCTTCGATGCCGAGCAGGGGGTCGTCGACGAGGGGGTCGGTGTGCCGGACGAGCTGTTCCCAGTCCTTGACGAGGTAGGAGCGGCAGGCGTGCAGGAACCGGACGTGGTGGTCGGCGTCCACGGGCGGCAGTCCGGCCAGCGCCCGGTCCAGCTCCGGCACATGGCGGCCGTCCAGCCAGTGCGAGGCGTGCGCGAGCAGCAGGTCGCGGGGGCTTTCCAGCACGGGCTGCACCCACCAGCCCAGCCAGTACCAGGAGTTGAGCGCCCTGCGGTGCCGGGCGCGCTGCTCGCCGAAGCGGTCCCGGTGACGGAACATCCGCAGCAGCGCGGTCGTCGTGTCGACGCGCAGCGCATGCAGCCCGAGCCAGCCGTCGGCCATGCCGGGATCCATCCGGACCGCGGCCCGGAACTCCTCCTCGGCCTGCGGATAGGCGCCCATCGTGTAGGCGTCCACGCCTCGCAACCAGGCGAGGTCGGCCGGGGCCTCGGGGCCCCGCGTGCCGAAATCCATCACGTCCCCCACAAACCGTGCCCCCGTAGGTCCACCCCGACCGGATGTCGTCCGGCGGATGCCTGCGTCGAACCGCTGTGCCGCGGACGGGAGTTGCGGGTGCGAAGCAGCCGCCCGACGGTCGCACCAGGGCATCGTACCCGCGAGGCGGTCGCCCGCCGAAGGGTGCCGCACAGGCTATTCGGCGAGGTGGGAGAAGGATGCGGCAGATCGCGGGCGGTGACCCAGGGTGATCACGCGGGTGCTTCACGGCACCGGGGGGAGGAGGTATCGGGACAGAACGAAGCCCCCGGTCACGGGGGAACAACCGGGGGCTTCGCGTCTGCCGACGGTCCCGCAGGACCGCACATTGAGAACGTAAGACCTGTACGGCCCCCCGGTCAAGCAGAGTTGTGGCCTTCGGGGAACTTCGCCCGCGAGGGTCCCGGCGGGTTCAGCGCAGGGGCGGCGCACCGTCACCGTCGGTGACCGCGCGGTCCGGACCAGCCGGGGCAAGAGGCCCGCAAACCGTCTCATATCCGCGCATCGTCTGCCGCACCAGAAGATCCGCGAACGGCCGGGAGGGGTCCTGGGTGAAGTGCCGGCGTTCCGCCTCGACCCATCCGGCCCAGAAGTCCGCCTGTTCCGCGCCGTCCCGCGAGCGGCCCCGCGCCCAGGACTCCTCGTGCGGCAGCTCCATCCAGAGCAGGTGGGCCAGGTGGGGGCGCAGCGCCCGGCGGCCGGCGCCCACACCCTCGACCAGCACCACGGGAGCCGGCGGCAGCGCGCGCGGGGGGCCGAAGCGCCGGGCGTGCCAGTCGTAGGGGCGGTAGTGCGCCACGGCGCCACGGGCGAGTGGTCCGATCACGTCGTCCAGCAGTCGCCGGTCCCACGCGAACAGTTCCTCGTGCGTCGCGATGTCGTCCAGGTGGAGCACGGGCGCACCGCCGAGTGCGCCGGCCAGCCGCCCGGCGAAGGTGGACTTCCCCGAGCCCGCGTGCCCGTCGACGGCGACCAGACGGACGGGGCCGCAGGACGGGGGGAGCCGGCGAAGGAGGCGGGCGAGGGTATGGATGGCGGTTCCGGGGCGTGGAGAGGGCGTGGCAGGTATCGGCGGCACAGTCTAGTGGCGTCCCCGGCGGGGAGGGGGGGGGCAGCGGCGAGCGCGGCGCCGGGGTGCCGCAGGTCATGCCAGTGGTCGGGACCAATATTGGTGGGCGTGGCGTCGGCCGAAGTGCTGGCGGGAGCGGGTCGCCGCGGTCATAGTGAGCCCACATCGTGCACGGACCCGCCCCGACTCGGACACCTGGGGGTCTCTCACCCATGAGCCAAGCCGAACAGCCGTCCCGCAGAACCGTCCTGGCCGCAGCGGTCGCCGCCGCGGTCGTGGGGAGCGCGGCCCCGGCGGCCGCCGTGACCTTCCCGGCCGCCGGCACCTCCCACGGCCGCCCGGGCCGCGGCACCACGCCGGCCCGCCCGGTCGACAACCGCTTCTGGACGACGTACCCCGACTGGCGCGGCGGGGAGGCGCACGGCACGCTCGCCGTCGCCGGCCTCCGGCCCGGGATCCGGATCGCCGCCGCGGCCGGCACCACCGACTACACCGACCCGCACACCGGCACGACCGCGTCGTGGGAGTACGCCACCTGGACCTCACCGGTCCACCGGCTCACCGTCCCGGCCACCGAGGCGGTCGCCTCGTGGAACGCGCACACCCCGGCGGGCACCTGGCTCCAGGTGGAACTGAGGGGCACGTACTCCGACGGCACGGACACCCCCTGGTACGTGATGGGCCGCTGGGCGGCCGGCGACCAGGACATCAGACGCACCTCGGTCGACGGCCAGAGCGACGGCAGGAGCACCGTCTGGACGGACACCTTCGCCGTCGACGACCCGGCCTCCGGGCTGCGCCTGACGTCGTACCGGCTGCGGCTGACCCTGTACCGCAGGCCCGGCACGCAGTTGACCCCCACCGTGTGGCGGGCCGGCGCCATGGGCTCCGACGTCCCCGCCCGCTTCACGGTCCCGGCCTCGACGCCCGGCACGGCCGCGGAACTGGCCGTCCCCCGCTACTCGCAGGAGGTGCACGCCGGCCAGTACCCCGAGTACGACAGCGGAGGCGAGGCCTGGTGCAGCCCCACCTCCTCGCAGATGATCATCGAGTACTGGGGCGGGCGCCTCACGCCGGAGCAACTGGCGTGGGTGAACCCCGAGTACGCCGACCCGCAGATCTGCCACGCGGCCCGGTACACCTATGACCACCAGTACGCCGGCTGCGGCAACTGGCCGTTCAACGCGGCGTACGCGGCCACCTTCCCGGGCCTGCAGGGCGTCGTCACCCGGCTCGGCTCGCTCACCGACCTGGAGACGCTGATCGCGGCGGGCATCCCGGCCATAACGTCCCAGTCCTTCCTCAAGACCGAACTGACCGGGGCCGGTTACGGTACCTCCGGGCACCTGATGACGGTCATCGGCTTCACCGCCGACGGCGACGTGATCGCCAACGACCCGGCCTCCGTCAGCGACGAGGCGGTGCGCCGCGTCTACCGGCGCCGCGAGTTCGAGAACATCTGGCTGCGCACCAAGCGGTACAACGCCTCCGGCAAGGTCGTCTCCGGCACCGGCGGCGTCTGCTACCTGTACTTCCCGGCGCAGCCCACCTCCCGCCAGTGCAAGGCGCTCGCGGCGGTGGGCGTGCGCTGACACCGGCCGACGCGGACGAGGGGGCCCCGGGCGACCGGGGCCCCTCGCTGTGAGCAACCTCTCCGCCGCCCGCGCCGTCCGCGGTGGCAAGGTGGATGCGAAGGCGCGGCGCGTCCGCCGTGCACGTACGACCTCTGCGAGACACGATGAGCGCCCACGCAGCCGAAGCCTCCCGCATCCGCACCGGCGGTCCCCGGGACGACGGCCCGAAGATCGCCGAACACGTCCTCGGCTGGACCCTCGTCGTGGTGATCGCGATGCTCGTCACCCAACTCGGACTGCTGTGACCTGAGACACGGCCGACCTGCCATACTGCGGCTGTCCCGCCGCCCGTCGAAGACCAGGTCCCCCGTGCACACGAGCCGTCCGTGCGACGCCGCCCCCTCCGCAGCCCTCCACCCCGCACGGGCGGAGAGGAGCGCCGTCCGGCCGCGGGGTACCGAGCGCTCCGCGGCACGTCGCGCCGAACTCATCGCCGTCGGGCGGAAGCTGTTCGCCGACACCCCCTACGACGCCCTGTCGATGGACGACATAGCCCGGCAGGCCCACGTCGCCAAGGGGCTCATCTACTACTACTTCCGTTCCAAGCGCGGCTACTACCTGGCGATCGTCGAGGCCTCCGTGGCCGACCTGATCGCCTTCGCGGCGGGCGGCACGGACCTGCCGGCCGTGGGCCGGGTGCACCGCACGATCGACGGCTACCTGCGCTACGCCGAGCACAACCAGGCCGCCTACCGCACCATCGTCAGCGGCGGCGTCGGCTTCGACACCCAGGTGCACGCCATCCGCGACGGCGTGCGCGAGGCGATGGTCGCGACCATCGCCGAGGGGGCCTACGGCCGCACCACGATCGCACCCCTGGCCCGCATGGGCCTGCTGGCCTGGGTGTGCGGCGTCGAGGGTGCGACCCTCGACTGGATCGCCCGCCCCGAACTGTCCCGAGACACGATGCGGGCCCTGCTCGTGAGGACCCTCGGCGGCGCCCTGCGCGCCATCGGGGAACTCGACCCCACCCACCCGGCCCCCGAGCCGGCCCGCCGCTCCGCCTAGTCCCGCGGCAGGCGACGTTCGCACGACGGGGCGAACGCGGCGATGCGGGACAACAACGGCGCCGGGCTGCTGATCCTGTCCGACAGCTACTACGAGCGCGACGCGGAGGGCC
>NZ_JBSFNN010000081.1:0-31992 GCF_053587115.1 Streptomyces sp. NPDC003697 | reverse complement strand
GAGTACATCCAGTACGAGGGCGTCCGGCCGGCACGCCGAGAGCACGCACCGGACGCCGCTCCTTGACGGGCAAACGTTGCCTGCCGCGGCACTAGCGTCGACGCATGGGGCGGGGGCGGATGTCCGGACCGGCGACGGCGTTGTGCGCGGCCGGACTCACCGTGGCACTCGTGACGGGCGGAACGGTGACGGGGTGTACCGCCCCGTCCGCCTCTGAAAGCGGAGGCGGCACCGGACGCACCGGCCCCACGTCGTCCCAGGCCACGACGTCACCGCGTGTCACGACGGACGCGGAGCTGTGCACGCGGGCCGTCGTGTACTGGTCCGGAGAGGCACTGGACAGCGGCACGTACGGTGACTACCAGTCGATGGGCCTGTCCGACGCGCAGTACGACATCCTGCGCGAGGTCGTGGCCGCCGCCCGGTCCGTGAGACGACGACAGGGCGCCGCGGCCGCCCGGGAACTGGTCGCCCGTCGGGCGCGGGAGGACTGCGCGGCCCGGTACCGCGACGGCCGGCCCGGCCGCGGTCCCTGGCGGTGACCGCCGTCGGCCCGGTGGAGCCGGGCGAAGGCACGTACGCGCCGCACGTCCCGCCCCGGCGCCGCTCCCGTCCCGGGCACGGACTTCCCGGACGCCTGTACCTGCGGCACCGCCGAGCCTTCCTGACCGCGCTGACCTGCGCCGTCGCCCTGACTGACGGCCGGCTGCCTCCACGCGACCTGGCCGCGGCAGCCACCGCCGCCGGCCCCGCTGTACCCGTCCCGGGTCACCCGCGTCGTCCACCTCGTCCCGGGGGCCATGCGACCGGCCGGCGCCCCCTCGCACGTTCGCCTTCGACGTGGCCGTCGAGGTCGGCTCCGGCCCGCCGGTCGAGACCATCCGCGTCTCCCAGCCGTACGCGGGCCTGGAGGTGACGCCGAGCCCGGCCACCCCTTTCCGGGCGGAGGCCCGTTCCCCACGCAAGGTCACCATCACCGTGCATGTGACGGAATACGGGAAAGTGCCGGGAAGGCCGGGCTGCCTTTCCTGGACGTAACTCTGCGTAATACGCGCGCAATGCAGGCCCAGAGCTTCATCCTGGGGCCGCGGTATGCGGCAGCGCTCTCCGAGGCTCTGCGAGCGGCCCTGCGGTAACACTTTCAAGTAATCAGCAAAACCGCTGATACACCTGAAGGCATCCGGCCGGTTCCTGCGGTTTCTCATCATGCGGACAGGGCGAACCGGCAAGAATTCCGGCGTTCCCCCCACGCGGTACCGCTCTGCAATACGTCGTGTCATAACAAGAGAGTCACAGCCTCGGTCAGACCCTCCTCCACGTTCCCCACACCCGCCTAGAGTCACGGCCAGTCACCGCGCCGTGGGATTGCCACTTCGGCCCAGCGCTCGACTCGGCCGTTTCCACGGGGATGCGGCTGTGCCAGGGAAAGGACTGATCGTGCGTCAACGTTCGCTCATCGCCATCACCGCCGCTTTGGCGGCGGGAGCACTGACCCTCACCGCCTGCGGCTCGCGCGACAGCGGCGACAACGGCAAGGACTCCGGTGGCACCACCGTCGTCATCGGCGTCGACGCCCCGCTGACCGGCGACCTGTCCGCGCTGGGCCTCGGCATCAAGAACTCGGTGGACCTCGCCGCCAAGACGGCCAACAAGCAGGACTACGTCAAGGGCGTCACGTTCAAGATCCAGGCGCTCGACGACCAGGGCCAGCCGGCCTCCGGTCAGCAGAACGCCACCAAGCTCGTCGCCGCCAAGGACGTGCTCGGCGTGGTCGGCCCCCTGAACTCCTCCGTCGCCGAGTCCATGCAGAAGGTGTTCGACGACGCCAAGCTGGTCGAGGTCTCCCCGGCCAACACCAACCCGGCGCTGACCCAGGGCACCAACTGGCAGACCACCAAGGCGCGGCCGTACAAGTCCTACTTCCGCACCGCGACCACGGACGCCATCCAGGGCCCGTTCGCCGCGCAGTACCTCTTCAACGACTCCAAGAAGAAGAAGGTCTTCGTCATCGACGACAAGAAGACCTACGGGGCCGGCCTGGCCTCCACCTTCACCGCGGAGTTCAAGAAGCTCGGCGGCACCGTCGCCGGCACCGAGCACATCGACCCCGACACCAAGGACTTCTCCGCGGTCGCCACCAAGGTCAAGAAGTCCGGTGCCGACGTCGTCTACTACGGCGGCGAATACCCGCAGTCCGGCCCGCTGAGCAAGCAGATCAAGGCCGCGGGCGCGAAGATCCCCGTGGTCGGCGGCGACGGCATGTACAGCGCCGACTTCATCAAGCTGGCCGGCCCGAGCTCCACTGGCGACCTCGCCACCTCCGTCGGCGCGCCCGTCGAGGAGCTGCCCTCCGCCAAGGAGTTCGTCGCCAACTACAAGAACGGCGGCTACAAGGACGCGTACGAGGCCTACGGCGGCTACTCCTACGACTCCGCCTGGGCGATCATCGAGGCCGTGAAGAAGGTCGTCGACGACAACGACGGCAAGCTGCCCGACGACGCCCGCGCCAAGGTCACCGAGGCCATGCAGGGCGTCACCTTCGACGGAGTCACCGGCAAGGTGTCCTTCGACGAGTTCGGAGACGCCACCAACAAGCAGCTCACCGTGTACGCCGTCGAGAACGGGACCTGGAAGCCGGTCAAGTCCGGAACGTACACCGGCTGATCCGACCCGCCCAGCACCACCACGAGCCGCGCGGGGCGCTGTTCCACTGGCGCCCCGCGCGCACTCGCATCCGGCCCCATCCGTCGAACTCATCCGAACGTCTCGGAGGACATGCGGTGAACGAACTGCCGCAGCAGCTGGTCAACGGCCTGCTACTGGGATCCATGTACGGGCTGGTCGCCATCGGCTACACAATGGTCTACGGCATCGTCCAGCTCATCAACTTCGCCCACGGCGAGATCTTCATGACCGGGGCCTTCGGGGCGCTCTCGGTCTACCTCTGGGTGGTGCCCGACGGCACCTCCATGTGGGTGGCCCTGCCGCTCATGCTCATCGGCGCCGTCCTGGTCGCCGTCCTCGTCGCCGTGGGAGCGGAACGGTTCGCCTACCGCCCTCTGCGCGGCGCCCCGCGTCTGGCCCCGCTCATCACCGCCATCGGCCTCTCCCTCGCCCTGCAGCAGGCGGTCTGGGCCTGGTACCCCCACGCCAAGTCCGCCCGGACTTTCCCCCAGATCGACGGCGGTCCCTTCCACCTCGGCGACGTCACCATCCAGACCGGTGACATCTTCCTGCTCGTCGCCGCCCCCCTCAGCATGGCCGTCCTCGCCTACTTCGTCATGAAGACCCGCACCGGACGCGGCATGCAGGCCACCGCCCAGGACCCCGACACCGCCAAGCTCATGGGCATCAACACCGACCGCATCATCGTGGTCGCCTTCGCCCTCGGCGCCACGTTCGCCGCCGTCGGCGGCGTCGCCTACGGCCTCAAGTACGGCCAGATCGACTACCGCATGGGCTTCATCCTCGGCCTCAAGGCGTTCACCGCCGCCGTCCTCGGCGGCATCGGCAACATCTACGGAGCCATGATCGGCGGCGTCGTCCTCGGCGTGGCGGAAACCCTCGCCACCGCCTACATCGCCGACCTCCCCGGCATGGACCAGTTCGGCAGCCAGTCCTGGGCCAACGTCTGGGCCTTCGTACTCCTCATCCTCGTACTGCTGTTCAGGCCCCAGGGCCTGCTCGGCGAACGCGTCGCGGACAGGGCGTGACACCGATGACCACACAGACCACCGCACCGGAAACCCCGCAGACCGCCGGCGCCGCCACCGGCCTCGTCGGCATCCCGCCGCACATCGGCCGCGCCCTCGCCACCGGCGGCGCGATCCTCACCGTCCTGTCCACCTTCCTGGCCTGGACCTGGACCGCGTCCTTCCCCGGCGACCTCACCGTCTACGGCTACCCCGGCGGCCTCCAGGTCCTCGTCCTCGTCGCCGCCGCCCTGACCACCCTGTTCTGCCTCGCCTCCTACGGCATCCGCGGCCTGGGCTGGCTCACCCCCGCGGGCGCCGACGGCGCCATCAAGTTCGCCGCCGTCGCCACCTTCGCAACCGCCTGGTACGCGGTCATCGCGATCAGCGTGGAACTCGGCGGAGCCGTCAACCTCGAACCCGGTGGCTACGTGGTCGCCGTCGCCGGCCTCGCCACACTCCTCGGCGCCCTCGCCCTCCCCTTCCAGCGACCCCAGGCCGATCCCGTCGACCCCGACGACACCCCCTGGGCCCGCTTCACCCACCGGGCCGGACACGGCTGGCAGACCCTCAAGGCCGCCTTCGCCGCCGGCACGGCACGCCCCGCCCCCGCCCTGCCCTCCTACGCCGAAATCCTGATCATCGTCGCCGTCCTGGCACTCGGCCTCCTCGTCTTCACCTACGGCATCGGCACCGAGTACGACGAACTGTTCGTCGGCTTCCTCATCACCGCCGGCTTCGGCTTCGCCGCCCTCAACAAGTCCGGCCTCATCAGCCAGGCCTCCCAGATCACCGCCCGGCACCAGAACATCACCATCTGCGGCGCCTTCGTCGCGGCGGCGCTGTTCCCCTTCACCCAGACCGACGACCAGTACGCCACCGTCGGCGTCTACATCCTCATCTTCGCCACCGTCGCCCTCGGCCTGAACATCGTCGTCGGCCTCGCCGGCCTCCTCGACCTCGGCTACGTCGCCTTCCTCGGCGTCGGCGCCTACGCCGCGGCCCTCGTCTCCGGCTCCCCCAACTCCCCGCTCGACGTCCACTTCCCCTTCTGGGCGGCCGTCCTCGTCGGAACCGCCGCCTCCCTCGTCTTCGGCGTCCTCATCGGCGCCCCGACCCTCCGGCTGCGCGGCGACTACCTGGCCATCGTCACCCTCGGCTTCGGTGAGATCTTCCGCATCACCGTCAACAACCTCGACGGCACCTCCGGCCCCGACGTCACCAACGGATCCAACGGCATCTCCTCCATCCCCAACCTGGACATCCTCGGATTCGACTTCGGCACCCAGCACGACATCGCCGGCTTCACCATCGGCCGGTTCGCCAACTACTTCTTCCTGATGCTCCTCGTCACCGCCGTCGTCGTCCTGGTCTTCCGGCGCAGCGGCGACTCCCGCATCGGCCGCGCCTGGGTCGCCATCCGCGAGGACGAGACCGCCGCCCTCGCCATGGGCATCAACGGCTTCCGCGTCAAGCTCGTCGCCTTCGCCGTCGGCGCCTCCCTCGCCGGCCTCGCCGGCACCGTCCAGGCCCACGTGACCTACACCGTCACCCCCGAGCAGTACCTCTTCGCCGGCCCCATCCCGCCCAACTCCGCGTTCCTCCTCGCCGCGGTCGTCCTCGGCGGCATGGGCACCATCAGTGGCCCGCTCATCGGCGCGGCCCTGCTGTTCCTCATCCCCAACAAGCTCCAGTTCCTCGGCGACTACCAGCTCTTCGCCTTCGGACTCGCCCTCATCCTGCTGATGCGCTTCCGTCCCGAGGGCCTCATCCCCAACCGGCGCCGCCAGCTCGAATTCCACGACGAGGCCGAAGCGCCCACAGTCCTCGGCAAGACAGGGGCCTGACCACCATGACCACCGACACCACCACCACGAACGCCGCACCCGGCGACGCCACCGGCACCACCGTGCTCGACGCCCGCGGCGTCACCATGCGCTTCGGCGGCCTCACCGCGGTCCGCGACGTCGACCTCACCGTCAACAGCGGAGAGATCGTCGGCCTCATCGGACCCAACGGCGCCGGCAAGACCACCTTCTTCAACTGCCTCACCGGCCTCTACGTCCCCACCGAGGGCGAGGTCCGCTACCAGGGCACCGTCCTGCCGCCCCAGTCCTTCAAGGTCACCGCCGCCGGCATCGCGCGCACCTTCCAGAACATCCGCCTGTTCGCCAACATGACGGTCCTGGAGAACGTCCTCGTCGGCCGCCACACCCGCACCAAGGAAGGCTTCTGGTCCGCCGTCCTGCGCGGCCCCGGCTTCCACAAGGCCGAAGCCGCCTCCCGGAAACGCGCCATGGAACTCCTCGAGTTCGTCGGCCTCGCCGCCAAGGCCGAACACCTCGCCCGCAACCTCCCCTACGGCGAGCAGCGCAAACTCGAGATCGCCCGCGCCCTCGCCAGCGAACCCGGCCTGCTGCTCCTCGACGAACCCACCGCCGGCATGAACCCCCAGGAGACCCGCGCCACCGAAGAACTCGTCTTCGCCATCCGCGACATGGGCATCGCGGTCCTCGTCATCGAGCACGACATGCGGTTCATCTTCAACCTCTGCGACCGCGTCGCCGTCCTCGTCCAGGGCCAGAAGCTCATCGAGGGCGACCCCGCCACCGTCCAGGGCGACGACCGCGTCATCGCCGCCTACCTCGGTGAACCCTTCGAGAACGCCCCCGGCTCCGAGGAAGCCGCCGAGGTCGAGGCCGCCGAAGCCCACGCCGAGACCACGACGGACGACGCGCCCGGCAAGGAGAACGACCGATGACCACCCTGCTCGAAGTCGAGGACCTCCGGGTCGCCTACGGCAAGATCGAAGCCGTCAAGGGCATCTCGTTCAAGGTGGAGGCCGGCGAAGTCGTCACCCTCATCGGCACCAACGGCGCCGGCAAGACGACCACCCTGCGCACCCTCTCCGGCCTCCTCAAGCCGGTCGGCGGCCAGATCAAGTTCAACGGCAAATCGCTGAAGAAGTACCCGGCCCACCAGATCGTCTCCCTCGGACTCGCCCACTCCCCCGAAGGGCGGCACATCTTTCCGCGCATGACGATCGAGGACAATCTCCGCCTCGGCGCGTTCCTGCGCAGCGACAAGGCCGGCATCGAAAAGGACATCCAGCGCGCCTACGACCTCTTCCCCATCCTCGGAGAACGCAGGAAGCAGGCCGCCGGCACCCTCTCCGGCGGAGAGCAGCAAATGCTCGCCATGGGCCGGGCCCTCATGTCCCAGCCCAAACTGCTCATGCTCGACGAACCCTCCATGGGCCTCTCCCCGATCATGATGCAGAAGATCATGGCCACCATCGCCGAGCTCAAGTCCGAGGGCACCACCATCCTGCTCGTCGAGCAGAACGCCCAGGCGGCCCTCTCCCTCGCCGACCACGGCCACGTCATGGAAGTCGGCAGCATCGTCCTCTCCGGCACCGGACAGGACCTGCTGCACGACGAATCCGTCCGCAAGGCCTACCTCGGCGAGGACTGACGACCAGGACCCGGACACGACGAGGCCCGCGCCCCCGAGCACCAGGGACGCGGGCCTCGCCGCACGCGGCGCGCGCGGGGGTCAGTCCCGGCCGTCGGCCTTCGCCGCCTTCTTCTCCTCGCTGTCCTGGATGACCGCCTCCGCCACCTGCTGCATCGACATACGGCGATCCATCGACGTCTTCTGGATCCACCGGAACGCCGCCGGCTCCGTCAGCCCGTACTCCGTCTGCAGGATCGACTTCGCGCGGTCCACCAGCTTCCGCGTCTCCAGCCGCTGCGTGAGGTCAGCGACCTCCTTCTCCAGCTCCTTCAGCTCCGTGAACCGCGAGACCGCCATCTCGATCGCCGGCACCACGTCACTCTTGCTGAACGGCTTCACCAGGTACGCCATCGCACCGGCGTCCCGCGCCCGCTCCACCAGGTCGCGCTGAGAGAAGGCGGTGAGCATCAGGACGGGGGCGATCCGCTCCTCCGCGATCCGCTCCGCCGCCGAGATGCCGTCGAGCTTCGGCATCTTCACGTCCAGGATCACCAGGTCCGGCCGGTGCTCCCGGGCCAGCTCCACGGCCCGCTCGCCGTCACCGGCCTCGCCGACGACCGAGTAGCCCTCCTCCTCCAGCATCTCCTTGAGATCCAGCCGGATCAGCGCCTCGTCCTCGGCGATGACGACGCGGGTGGTCAGCGGAGGCACGTGCGACTTGTCGTCGTCGGACAGGTCTACGGGCTGGGGCGACTCGGCGGTCACGGGGGCGCTCCTCGTTCCAGGGCGGGCAGGTAGTGCTCCCAAGAGCCTACCTAGCTGCGGTAAGGTGGTCGGGCAACGGGTCAGGGGGAACCTTCGATTCGTTAGGCCCCGGTAGCCCAATTGGCAGCAGGCAATGGATTCAAAACCCATACAGTGTCGGTTCGAATCCGACCCGGGGCACTTTTCCTTCGAATCGAAGGTCGTCACTTCGCAAGCGGATGCTCACCTTCTCGTGAACATCCGCTTTTTGCTGCGTGTCGCGGGGACCGCTCCCGGAGAGTGTCCACATGTACGACCTCAGCACACGTAAACGAGCCTTGTCTCTGGTTGCGCAGGGGCGCAGCCTCAACTCTGTCAGCCGGGAGACCGGAATCTCACGCGCCGCGATCCGTTCCTGGCAGGACCGCCTTGAGCCACTGCCCCGCATGGCGCCCCTCGACCCCGGCCCCCCTTCCGACGATCGCGCCTACGCGTATCTTCTGGGTCTCTATCTGGGTGACGGATGCATCAGTCCGCACCCGCGCAGCGGCTATTACCTCAGAATCGCCTGCGCCGACACATGGCCCGGACTCATGCGCTTGTGCCGCGAGGCCATCACGGATGTACGCCCCGGCGTCGGTGTCTACACGCTCCAAAAGCAGGGCTGCGCGATGGTGACCAGCTACTCCCCACACTGGCCCCGCCTCTTCCCCCAGCACGGCCCCGGCAGGAAGCACGAGCGGCGGATCGTTCTCGAGTCCTGGCAGCAGGAGATCGTCGACGCGCATCCCTGGGATTTCGTCCGCGGCCTGATCCACTCCGACGGCTGCCGGATCACGAACTGGACGACCCGCCTCGTCGGCGGCGAGCGCAAGCGGTACGAATACCCCCGCTATTTTTTCACCAATGTCTCCGAGGACATCCGGCGGCTGTGCACGGACACCCTCGAGAAACTCGGTGTGGAGTGGACCCACTGCGCCCGGAACGGCAATCCGTACAACATCTCCGTCGCCCGCAGAGCCTCCGTGGCCCTGATGGACGCCCACGTCGGCCCCAAGTACTGAGCCGCTCTACCTCGCGTTGTCGTCCTCCCCGATGCGGTGGACACGGACCATGTTGGTCGAGCCGGACACCCCCGGGGGCGAGCCCGCGGTGATGACCACCACGTCGCCCCGCCGGCAGCGGCCGTACCGCAACAGCAGCTCGTCGACCTGGTCGACCATCGCGTCGGTGGAGTCGACGTGCGGGCCGAGGAAGGTCTCGGCGCCCCAGGTGAGGCTGAGCTGGGAGCGCGTGGCCGGTTCTGGGGTGAAGGCCAGCAGCGGGATGGGTGAGCGGTAGCGGGAGAGGCGGCGGGCGGTGTCGCCCGACTGGGTGAAGGCGACCAGAAAGGTCGCGCCGAGGAAGTCGCCCATCTCGGCGGCGGCGCGTGCCACGGCGCCGCCCTGGGTGCGGGGCTTGTTCTTCTCGGTGAGCGGGGGGAGGCCCTGGGCGAGGAGGTCCTCCTCGGCGGCTTCGACGATGCGGGCCATGGTGCGGACGGTTTCGACGGCGTACTTGCCGACGCTGGTCTCGCCGGAGAGCATGACGGCGTCGGTGCCGTCGATGACGGCGTTGGCGACGTCGCTGGCCTCGGCCCTGGTGGGGCGTGAGGCGTCGATCATCGAGTCGAGCATCTGGGTCGCCACGATGACCGGCTTGGCGTTGCGCCTGGCGAGTTTGATGGCGCGTTTCTGGACGATCGGTACTTGTTCGAGGGGCATTTCGACGCCGAGGTCGCCGCGGGCGACCATGATGCCGTCGAAGGCGGCGACGATGTCGTCGATGTTCTCGACGGCCTGGGGTTTCTCGACCTTGGCGATGACGGGGAGCCGGCGGCCCTCGTCGTCCATGATGCGGTGGACGTCCCTGATGTCGCGGCCGCTGCGGACGAACGACAGGGCGATGACGTCGAATCCGGTGTGGAGGGCCCAGCGGAGGTCCTCCTCGTCCTTTTTGGACAGGGCGGGCACGGAGACGGCGACGCCGGGGAGGTTGAGTCCCTTGTGGTCGGAGACCATGCCGCCTTCGGCCACCCGGGTGTGGACACGGGGGCCGTCGACCCGGGTGACGTCGAGGCAGACCCTGCCGTCGTCGACGAGGATGCGTTCGCCGGGGGCGACGTCGTCGGCGAGGCCGGAGTAGGTGGTTCCGCAGATGTGGCGGTCGCCTTCGACGCCTTCCTCGACGGTGATGGTGAAGGTGTCGCCGCGTTCGAGGAGTACGGGCCCTTCGCGGAATCGGCCGAGTCTGATCTTCGGGCCCTGAAGGTCGGCGAGGACGCCGACGCTGCGGCCGGTTTCGTCGGCGGCCCTGCGGACGTGCTGGTAGCGCTCCTCGTGTTCGGTGTGTTCGCCGTGGCTGAGGTTGAAGCGGGCGACGTCCATTCCGGCTTCGACCAGTGCCTTGATCTGGTCGTACGAGTCGGTGGCGGGCCCCAGGGTGCAGACGATTTTGGCTCGGCGCATGCTCCGAGCCTAGGGCTTACCGGCGGGTAGAGCCGTGGAGTGACGTGACTACTCAACGTCCTTTGGGTGAAGGGACGTTGACAAGTGTTGAAGTGTGCGGGTGGCCGCTCCTCCGAGCAGGTGACGGCTGTTGGGGTGACGCTCGCGGCCGCCGCCCGGTGGCCGGAGTGGGCCGGTGGCGTGGCGGGAGCGCCGGTGACCTGGGCCTGGACGTGCCGCGACCGGGGTCCGAGTGCCGGAGGCGCCGCGGCGACCGTCCGGCGGCCGTACGTAGCGGTCTGCTGCCCGTGGCCGGTTCCACTTCCCTGCGGGTCATCAGATCGCAACCTGCGGGGCCTGTTGCTGCTGGTCGTGACCGGGTCAGAATCTACGCGCGTTGTCGTCCTTTTCCCGAGGAGAGCCTCAGATGCCGTTGAATCGCCGGAAGTTCCTGAAGAAGTCCGCGGTGACCGGGGCGGGGGTCGCCCTCGTCGGCGCGGCGCCGGCTCCGGCGGCGCAGGCTGCCGAGGCGGAGAAGCCGGGCAGGCCCGGGAAGCGGTACTCCCTGACCGTCATGGGCACCACCGACCTGCACGGCCATGTCTTCAACTGGGACTACTTCAAGGACGTGGAGTACTCCGACAGGGCGGGCAACGCGCTCGGCCTGGCGCGGATCTCGACGCTGGTGAACGAGGTCCGTGAGGAGAAGGGCCGCCGCAACACGCTGCTGATCGACGCGGGTGACACGATTCAGGGCACCCCTCTGACGTACTACTACGCGAAGGTGGACCCGATCACCGCCGAGGGCGGTCCGGTGCACCCGATGGCGCAGGCCATGAACGCGATCGGGTACGACGCGGTGGCGCTGGGGAACCACGAGTTCAACTACGGCATCGAGACGCTGCGGAAGTTCGAGGAGCAGTGCGACTTCCCCCTGCTGGGGGCCAACGCGCTGGACGCGAGGACGCTGCGGCCGGCCTTCCCGCCGTACGTCATGAAGACGTTCCACGCGCCGGGGTGCGCGAAGCCGGTGAAGGTGGCGGTGCTGGGTCTGACGAACCCGGGCATCGCGATCTGGGACAAGGCGTACGTGCAGGGGAGGCTGACGTTCCCGGGTCTGGAGGAGCAGGCCGCGAAGTGGGTGCCGAAGCTGCGTTCGATGGGTGCGGACGTGGTCGTGGTGTCGGCGCACTCGGGGGCGTCGGGGACGTCGTCGTGGGGTGATCAGCTGCCGTACGTGGAGAACTCGGCGGCGAACGTGGCGCGGCAGGTGCCGGGTATCGACGCGATCCTGGTGGGACACGCGCACCTGGAGATCCCTGAGCTGAAGGTCGTCAACGAGCGGACCGGGAAGACGGTCGTGCTGTCGGAGCCGCTGTGCTACGCCGAGCGGATGACCCTGTTCGACATCGAGCTGGTGTTTGACAAGGGGCGCTGGGAGGTCGAGTCGGTCTCCGCGTCGCTGCGCGACTCCAGGACGGTCGTCGACGACCCGAGGATCACGAAGCTGCTGACGGACGAGCACGCGACGGTGGTGGAGTACGTCAACCAGGTCGTCGGCTCCGCGACTGAGACGCTGACGACGGTGGACGCGCGGTACAAGGACGCCCCGATCATCGACCTGATCACGAAGGTCCAGGAGGACGTGGTCAAGGCGGCGCTGGCGGGCACGGAGTACGCGTCGCTGCCGGTGGTGTCCCAGGCGTCGCCGTTCTCGCGGACGTCGGAGATCCCGGCCGGGCAGGTGACGATCCGGGACCTGTCGAGCCTGTACGTGTACGACAACACGCTGGTCGCGAAGCTGATGACGGGCGGGCAGCTGCGGGCGTACCTGGAGTACTCCGCGGAGTACTACGTGCAGACGCCGGCGGATGCGCCGGTGGACGTCGAGAAGCTGACGAACGCGAACAACCGTCCGGACTACAACTACGACTACGTGTCGGGGTTCACGTACGACATCGACGTGGCACAGCCGGCGGGCGCACGGATCCGGAACCTGAGGTTCGGTGGTGTGGCGGTGGACGACGCGCAGCAGTTCGTGCTGGCGGTGAACAACTACCGTGCCAACGGCGGTGGCGCGTTTCCGCACGTGGCGTCGGCGAAGGAGCTGTGGTCGGAGTCGACGGAGATCCGTACGCGCATCGCGGAGTGGGTGACCGCGAAGGGTGTGCTGGACCCGCGGGACTTCGCGTCGGTGGACTGGCGGCTGACGCGGAACGGCACGCCGATGTTCCCGTGAGGGCCGTCGCGGTGACGCGGTGAGGTGACGGGCCGGCGGCGCCGGCGCGCGATGTGCGTGCCGGCGCCGCCGGCTTGTTCCCGGCGTGTGCTGTGCGCCTGGTTCGGGGCACGTCCGCCCGGGGGCGGGTGGCTGGTCCTACCGGTGGTCGACGAGGGGGACGAGGGTCGGGCTCTGCCGGGTGGCGGGGAGCTGGGGGTGGGGCTGGAGGCCGAACGTGGTGAAGGCGGTGCGGGCGGGCAGGGGGTAGGGCTGCTCGCCGGTGAGTTCGCCGGCGACGGTGTTGAGGATGGTGGCACTGCGCCAGGCGGCGAGGCCGAGGTCGGGGGCGCCTACGCCGTGGGTGTGCAGTCCGGCGTTCTGGACGTAGATCCGGCAGCCGGTGGCGGCGACGGAGGGGGCGAGGACGAGGCGGTGGTGCTCGTCGACGCGGGGGCGGCCGCCGGTGTCGCGGGCCAGGTGGGGGTCGAGGGCGGCGAGGAGGCGGGTGAGGGGGCGTTCGCGGTAGCCGGTGGCGAGGACGACGGCGTCGGTGGTGAGGCGGGTACGGGTGTCCTGCTCGATGTGTTCGAGGTGGAGCTCGATCCGGGTGGCGGCGACGCGGCCGGCGGTGCGGACGCGAACGCCGGGGGTGAGGACGGCGTCGGGCCAGCCGCCGTGGGGGGTGCGCCGGTAGAGCTCGTCGTGGATGGCGGCGATGGTGCCGGCGTCGATGCCCTTGTTCAGCTGCCACTGGGAGGCGGCGAGCCGGTCGCGGACGGGTTCGGCGAGGGCGTGGAAGTAGCGGGCGTAGTCGGGTGTGAAGTGCTCCAGGCCGAGTCTGGAGTACTCCATGGGGGCGAAGGCGGGGGTGCGGCCGATCCAGTGGAGGCGCTCGCGGCCGGCGGGGCGGTGACGGAGCAGGTCGAGGAAGACCTCGGCACCCGACTGACCGGAGCCGACGACGGTGACGTGGCCGGCGGCGAGGAGGGTGTCGCGGTGATCGAGGTAGTCGGCGGCGTGCACGACGGGGCTGCCGGGGACGTCGGCGAGGGGTCTGAGGGGTTCGGGGACGTACGGTGCGGTGCCGATGCCGAGGACGACGTTTCTCGTGTGGGTGCGGCCGGCGGCCCGGGTGTCGCCGTCGGGGTGGAGCCGGGTGAAGTCGACTTCGAAGCAGTGGTGTTCGGGACTCCAGCGGACGGTGTCGACCCGGTGGCCGAAGCGGAGGCCGGGGAGGTTCTCGGACACCCAGCGGCAGTAGGCGTCGTACTCGGCGCGCAGGACGTGGGAGCGCTCGGCGAAGTAGAAGGGGAACAGCCGGTCGCGGGCCTTGAGGTAGTTGAGGAAGGACCAGCGGCTGGTGGGGTCGGCGAGGGTGACCAGGTCGGCGAGGAAGGGGACTTGGACGGTGGCGCCGTCGATGAGCAGGCCGGGGTGCCAGTTGAAGCCGGGGCGCTGGTCGTAGAAGACGGTGTCGAGCGGGTGAAGCGGGTGGGCGAGGGCGGCGAGGGAGAGGTTGGACGGTCCGATGCCGATGCCGACCAGGTCGCGGGGTGTCTCGGGGGTGTGGTGCGCGAGGTGCTCGGTGGGGATCGTCAAGATGTGGTTCCTTCCACCAGTTTCAGGAGGGCGGCCAGGTCGTCGGGCCGGACGTCCGGGTTGAGGAAGGTGGCCTTGAGCCACAGCCGGTCGTCGAGCCGGGCGCGGCCGAGGACGGCGCGGCCTTCGGTGAGGAGTCGGCGGCGGGCGGCGGCGACGGCGTGGTCGGGGGCGTCCGTGGGCCGGAAGAGGACGGTGCTGATGGTGGGCCGGTCGTGGAGTTCAAAGCCGGGGTGGTCACGGACCAGGCCGGCGAACTCGCGGGCGCGGGCGCAGACCTGGTCGACGAGGGCGCCGAGGCCGGTTCTGCCGAGCGTCTTCAGTGTGACGGCGATCTTGAAGATGTCGGGGCGGCGGGTGGTGCGCAGAGAGCGGCCGAGGAGGTCGGGGAGGCCGGCTTCGGTGTCGTCGTCGGGGTTGAGGTAGTCGGCGCGGTGGTGCAGGACGTCGAGGTCGTGGGGGCGGCGGACGGCGAGCAGACCGGCGGCGACCGGCTGCCAGCCGAGTTTGTGCAGGTCCAGGGTGACGGTGTCGGCGGCTTCGAGACCGGTGAGCTTGTCCCGGTGCCGGGGGCTGAACAGCAGGCCGCCGCCGTGCGCGGCGTCGATGTGGAGGCGGGCGCCGTGGGCGGCGCACAGTGCGGCGGTCTCGGGGAGCGGGTCGATGAGACCGGCGTCGGTGGTGCCCGCGGTGGCGACGACGAGGAGGGCGCCGCGCAGGCCGGTCAGGTCGGTGAGGGTGGCGTGCAGGGCGGTGAGGTCGATGGTGCCGGTGGGGGCGGGGACGACGACGGGCCCGGGCAGGCCGAGCAGCCAGGCGGCGCGGGGCAGTGAGTGGTGGGCGTTGGCGCCGTGGACGAGTTGGACGGTGCCGCCGTGGGCCTCGCGGGCGAGCAGGAGGGCGAGGTGGTTGGACTCGGTGCCGCCGGTGGTGACGACGGCGTCGGCGAGGCCGGCCTCGTGGGCGAGTTCGCGGGTGACCAGGGCCTCGAGTGCGGAGGCCGCCGGGGCCTGGTCCCAGGAGTCCAGGGAGGGGTTGAGGGCGGTGGCGGCGAGGTCGGCGGCGGTGGCGACGGCGAGGGGAGGGCAGTGCAGGTGGGCGGCGCACAGGGGGTCGGCGGGGTCGGCGGCGCCTTCGGCGAGGGCGTGCACGAGGGTGCGCAGGGCGTCGGGGTCGCCGTGGTCGGGGAGGATCTCGCCCACCGCCTCCCGCAGCCGGGCGGCGACCGCCCGGGGCCCGCCTGCGGGCAGCGGCCCCCCGCGGGCACGCCGGCCGCTGTCCAGGGCGTCGAGCACGGTGTCGACCAGGGGCCGCAGGGCGTGAGGGCCCCCGGGGGCCGAGGCGAGGGGCGGAGTACTCACGGGCTGTCCTCCGGGAGCGCACGGCGGCAGTGGGAGTCCAGCTTGTACGCGGGGGGCCCGACGCGCCCGGAATGCCCGGCGATCGGAACCCGAAAGGGGGTACCGCCGGGTGCGGGGCCCGGGCAGGGCGGCGCGGAACGCCCTGCCCGGGCAGGCCGGCGACACGCGGCACCGGTCCACCCCGCGGCCGCCCTCCGGAGGACCGGAGCCACCGTGTGGCGGGACCCGGTGACGCCACGCCAGGTGGCCCGTCAAGACGCGACCCGGGACGAGGCGGCGCGGGGCGGCCAGGCCCGGCGCGGGGCGGCGAGGCCCGGCGCGGGGCGGCGAGGCCCGGCGCGGGGCACCAGCACCACGGCGCAGGACCGCGAGGTCGCGGCGCCCCGGGCGGGTGGTGCGGTCGCACCCGTCCGGGGCCGGGGCACGCGGTGGCGGGGTGGTTCGGCCGGGCGCCGGCCGCGCCCCGTGGGTGTGGTCCTATGCCTCCCTGACGCGCAGCGCCCGTGCGAGGTCGTCGAGTTGGTCGGTGAGCTTGCGGCGCAGGGAGGGGATCGGGTCGGCGTCGCGCAGGCAGGCCTGGCCGAGGCGCAGGTTCTCGGCGTCGACGGCGTGGGCGGGGAAGGCCCAGCGGCCGGCGGCGTCGGCGATGGCGGAGCCGCGCCGGGCGGCGAGGGCGACCGCGTCCCGGTAGTACCGGGGGACGTACTCCCTGACGAGGTCGGCCTGCTCTGGCTGCCAGAAGCCCTGGGCGGTCGCGGTGAACAGGTAGTTCGACAGTTGGTCGCCCGTGAACATCTCCTCCCAGGCGCGGCGCTTGGCGTCCGCGTCGGGCAGGGCGGCCCGGCAGCGGGCGGCGCCCTCGCGGCCGGTGGCGCTGGGGTCGCGTTCGAGTTCGGCGGCGATCGCGCTCTCGTCGGTGGCGCCGAGGACGGCGAGGCGGCACAGGATGCGCCAGCGCAGTTCGGGGTCGAGTTCGGGGCCGCCGGGGACGGTTCCCTCGGCGAGCCAGGCGGCGATGGTGTCGGGGTGGGCGGCGACGTCGATGAAGTGGCGGACGGCGGTCAGGCGCAGGCCGGGGGCCTCGCCGTCCTCGGTGCGGCGGATGAGGGCGCGGCACAGGGAGGCGAGCGAGGTGAGTGCGGCGGGGCGCTGCCCGGCGGTGACGTACCGGTCGGCGAGCTGCGTGGTGGCGAAGCCGAGGACGCCCTCGACGACGGCGAGTTCGGTCTCTTCGGTGAGGTGGGCGGCGGCCGTCGACAGGTAGTCGGCCGGGGCGAGTTCGCCGTCGCGGACCATGTCGCGCAGGGTGTTCCAGACGACGGCGCGGGTGAGTCCGTCGGGAATGCCGGACAGGCCGCGCAGGGCGGTCTCCAGGGACGTCTCGTCGAGGCGGATCTTGGCGTAGGTGAGGTCCTGGTCGTTGGGGACGACGAGGGCGGGGTGGGTGCCGGGGCGGGGCTGCGGGTCGCTGTCCTGCGGGATGTCGGTCTCGTGCCGTTCCCGCAGCACCAGGGCGCGGCCGTCGCCGAGGTCGCGGTCGTAGACGCCGACGGTGACGCGGTGGGGGCGGCTGCCGTCGTGGTCGAGGGTGAGGGTCCAGTGGCCGGGGCGGGAGTCGACGGAGGCGGTGATCCGGTCGACGCCGGTGGTGCGCAGCCACGCGTCGGCCCAGGCGTGGACGTCGCGTTCGGTGGCGGAGGCGAGGGAGTCGATGAAGTCGGCGAGGGTGGCGTTGGCGAAGCGGTGGCGGGCGAAGTGGGTGTTGATGCCGGCGAGGAAGTCCTTCTCGCCGAGCCAGGCCACCAGCTGGCGCAGGGCGGAGGCGCCCTTGGCGTAGGAGATGCCGTCGAAGTTGAGCAGCGCGGAGGCGGTGTCGCCGACGGCGTCGGGGGCGACGGGGTGGGTGGAGGGGCGCTGGTCGGCGTCGTAGCCCCAGGGCTTGCGGGTGACGCCGAAGTCCGTCCAGGTGTCGGTGAACCTGGTGGCCTCGGCGGTGGTCTGGTAGCCCATGTACTCGGCGAAGGACTCGTTGAGCCAGATGTCGTCCCACCACCGGAGGGTGACGAGGTCGCCGAACCACATGTGGGCCATCTCGTGGGCGATGACCATGGCGCGGGTCTGGCGTTCGGTGTCGGTGACGGCGGAGCGGAAGACGAACTCGTCGCGGAAGGTGACCAGGCCGGGGTTCTCCATGGCGCCGGCGTTGAACTCGGGGACGAACGCCTGGTCGTAGGAGTCGAAGGGGTAGGGCTCGTCGAACTTCTCGTGGTACCGGTCGAAGCAGGCGCGTGTGACGTCGAGGATCTCGTCGGCGTCGGCGTCGAGGTGGGGGGCGAGGGAGCGGCGGCAGTGGATGCCGAAGGGCAGGCCGCGGTGCTCGGTGCGCACGGAGTGCCAGGGGCCGGCGGCGACGGCGACCAGGTAGGTGGAGATGCGGGGGGTGGTCGCGGCCTTCCAGACGCCGTCGCCGGTGTGCTCGGTGACGCCGTTGGCGAGGACGGTCCAGCCGGCGGGGGCCTTGACGGTGACGTCGAAGACGGCCTTGAGGTCGGGCTGGTCGAAGGCGGCGAAGACCCGCTGCACGTCGTCCAGGAAGAGCTGGGTGTAGACGTAGGTCTCGCCGTCGGAGGGGTCGGTGAAGCGGTGCATGCCCTCGCCGGTGCGCGAGTAGCGCATGGAGGCGTCCACGCGCAGCTCGTGCGCGCCGGGGGCGAGGTCGTTCAGGAGCAGGCGGTTGCCGGTCAGGGCCGCCGGGTCCAGGGGCTTCCCGTCGAGGGCGGCGGAGCGCAGTTCGGCGGGCTTCAGCTCGACGAACGTGTCCGTGACGTCCTGGCCCGCACGCACGGTGAACCGGATGACGGTCAGGGAGTCGAAGGTCTCGTCCCCGGCCGTCAGATCGAGGTCGATCGTGTAGTGGTGGACGTCGAGGAGCTGGGCACGGGTCTGCGCTTCGTCGCGCGTGAGTACGGACATGGACGACATGCTGCCTGATGGCGGTGACCGGGGACGAGGGGGTTACCCGACGCCGCGCCCGTTCGCGGGGGCGGGCGCCGTGCGGGGAGCGTGCGCCGGAGCGGGCGCGGCGGGCCCGGTGGGAGCGCCTCCCTGCACGGCGGACGCGGGCCGGGGCGCGCCGGGCGGGTCAGGGCGCTGTCGGGGCGTTGCCGGTGTCCTCGGCGATGCGCTCGTGGTGGCGGATCACCTCGGCGATGATGAAGTTGAGGAACTTCTCCGCGAACGCCGGATCGAGCTTGGCGTCCTCGGCGAGCGCGCGCAGGCGGGCGATCTGCCGGGCCTCGCGGGCGGGGTCGGCGGGCGGCAGCTGGTGGGCCGCCTTGAGCCGGCCGACCTGCTGGGTGCACTTGAACCGCTCGGCGAGCATGTGGACGACGGCCGCGTCGATGTTGTCGATGCTGTCACGCAGCCGCGCGAGCTCCGCCCGGACGGCGGGGTCGACGTCGCTGGCGCCGGTGGTGCCGGTGGTGCTGGTGGTCATGGGCGTCACCCTACGGGGTGCGCCGGCCTGCCCTCGCGGGCCGGGACCCGGACGGCCGGGCGCGGCCGCGCCCGGTGACCGGGTCACCGGCGAACCGCTCGCACCGGCCTGGGGGCTGCCCGGCGGCTCGGTGCCGGAGACGCGGGGGCCCGGCACGCCCGGGCTGCGGGGTGCCGCCGGTCTCCTCCGACGTGATCCGCCGGACAGCCCTTAGAGTGAGAGGACGGTTCTGCTTCCGGGCGTCTTTGGGGGTACGGGCGTGGTGAACGGCGGACCGGTCGAGCACGGGTACCCGCACCTGGAGACGGTACGGGCGGCGATCACCGCGTTGTACAGGCGGCTGTCGTACGACACCGTCCAGACCTTCGCGACGAGTGTGGCCCCGGCGGACGTCGCCTTCTGCGACGCCGACGACCTGCATCTGGGCGCGCAGCGGGTGGCCCGCGAGATGGTGCGGCACTACCGGCTGCCGGACGCCCGCCTGGTCGTCGGCTTCCGCGAGATGGAGCACGCGGCGAACGTGGAACTGGCGGCCGGCCCCGAGTACTTCGTGGAGCTCAACGACCGTTTCCGCACCCACCGGCGGGACATCGGCGCGGCCCTCGCGCACGAGGTGACGCACGTCTATCTGCACCGGCTCGACCTGTCCTTCCCCGGTACCCGCGCCAACGAGATCCTGACGGACACGGCGGCCACGTACCTGGGCGCGGGGTGGCTCCTGCTGGACGCCTACAGGGAGGACGCCGTGTCCTCGCAGAAGCTGGGCTACATCACACCGGAGGAGTTCGGGTACGTGCTGGCCAAGCGGGCGCTGGTCTTCGGTGAGGACCCCTCGGTGTGGTTCACCAGCCCGCAGGCGTACTCGGCGTACGCGCAGGGCCTCGCCCGGGCCCGTCACGACGAGCAGCAGCCGCCCCTGACGGCGGCGGGCTGGACGGGCCGCCGCCGCTACGCCCGCGACCGGCGGCACGCCCAGGACCGTGGAGCGGCCGCGCAGCAGGGCGCGCCCTACTCCTTCGCCCCGGCCGGGGACGGTCCGCTGCGGGTGTCGTTCTGCTGCCCGACGTGTCATCAGCGGATCAGGGTGCCGGTGCGGGGGCGGCTGCGGGCGCGGTGCGCGCTGTGCCGGCGGGTGCTGGAGTGCGACACGTAGGGCGTGCGTGAGCCTCGTGGCGGTCCCGTCGATCGGGTCGCGCCGTGCCGGGGACCGGCGCGAGCGGTGCCGGCTCGCCGTTCGGCCGGCCGGGCGGCGCGGTCGCGGCACGCGGGGGTCCGGACATGCGGCGGCGCCTGCCCGTCGTCCGGTCGGGGACAGGGGGCAGGCGCCGTCTCGGGGTCTGGTGGGATCCCCGATTCCGCCCGTACGCCGTTGTACGGGACGTGTGTGAGTGACCGTCGGATCAGAGCGTCGCCGGGTCACCCTGGTCCGTCAGACCGCCAGCGCGCGGTCCGTCGGGCGGATCGGGGCCGGCAGTTCGCTGGCGCCCGTGAGGAAGCGGTCGACGCCGCGGGCGGCCGAGCGGCCCTCCGCTATCGCCCACACGATGAGGGACTGGCCGCGGCCGGCGTCACCGGCGACGAACACACCCGGCACATTGGTCTGGAAGTCGGCGTCGCGTGCGATGTTGCCGCGCGCGTCGAGCTCCAGGCCGAACTGCTCCACCAGGCCGTTGTCCTGGTCGGTGCCGGTGAAGCCCATGGCGAGGGTGACCAGCTGGGCCGGGATCTTGCGCTCGGTGCCCGGCTTCGGGGTGAGCTTCCCGTCGACGAACTCGACCTCGGTCAGGTGCAGCCACTGGACGTTGCCGTCCGCGTCGCCTTCGAAGTGGGTGGTGGAGACGGAGTAGACCCGCTCGCCGCCTTCCTCGTGCGCCGAGGTGACCTTGTACAGCATGGGGAACGTCGGCCAGGGCTGGGTGACCGGGTTCCGGTCCTCGCCCGGCCGGGGCATGATCTCCAGCTGTGTGACGGAGGCCGCGCCCTGGCGGTGCGCGGTGCCCACGCAGTCGGCGCCCGTGTCACCGCCGCCGATGACGACGACGTGCTTGCCCTCGGCGGAGATCGGCGCGGTGACGTAGTCGCCCTCCTGCACCTTGTTGGACAGGGGCAGGTACTCCATGGCCTGGTGGACGCCGTTGAGTTCCCGGCCCGGGACCGGCAGGTCGCGCGCCGTGGTGGCGCCGACGGCCAGCACGACCGCGTCGTAGCGCTTGCGCAGGTCGCCCGCCTTGATGTCGCGGCCGACCTCGACGCCGGTGCGGAAGCGGGTGCCCTCCGCGCGCATCTGCTCGATACGGCGGTTGATGTGCCGCTTCTCCATCTTGAACTCGGGGATGCCGTACCGCAGGAGGCCGCCGATGCGGTCCGCGCGCTCGTACACCGCGACGGTGTGGCCGGCCCGGGTCAGCTGCTGGGCGGCGGCCAGGCCCGAGGGGCCCGAGCCGATGACGGCGACCGTCTTGCCGGACAGGCGCTCGGGGATCTGCGGCGCGACGCCGCCGGTCTCCCACGCCTGGTCGATGATGGAGACCTCGACGTTCTTGATGGTGACCGGCGGCTGGTTGATGCCCAGCACACAGGCCGACTCGCACGGCGCCGGGCACAGGCGTCCCGTGAACTCCGGGAAGTTGTTCGTCGCGTGCAGGCGCTCGGAGGCGGCCGTCCAGTCCTCGCGGTAGGCGTAGTCGTTCCACTCGGGGATCAGGTTCCCGAGCGGGCAGCCGTTGTGGCAGAACGGGATGCCGCAGTCCATGCACCGGCTGGCCTGCTTGCTGATGATCGGCAGCAGGGAGCCGGGGACGTAGACCTCCTTGAAGTCCCTGACGCGTTCCTCGACCGGACGGGAGGTGGCGACCTCGCGGCCGTGGTTCAGGAAGCCCTTCGGGTCAGCCATTGATCGCCGCCTCCATCATCTTCTCGGTGATCTCGGTCTCGGACAGACCGGCTCGCTCGGCGGCGTCCTTGGCGGCGAGCACTGCCTTGTACGTGCTGGGGATGATCTTGCTGAAGCGCGCCGCGCCGCCGTCGGGGCTGTCCCACTCGGCCAGCAGCTTCTCGGCGACGGTGGAGCCCGTCTCCTCCTGGTGGCGGCGCACCACCTCGCGCAGCCACTGCTTGTCCGCGTCGTCCGGCGCCTCGACCGACGCCAGGTTGCCGGCGTTGACGTTGTCACGGTCGAGGTCGATCACGTAGGCGATGCCACCGGACATGCCGGCCGCGAAGTTGCGGCCCGTCTCGCCGAGGACCACCGCGTGACCGCCGGTCATGTACTCGCAGCCGTGGTCACCCACGCCCTCGGAGACGACCAGTGCGCCGGAGTTGCGGACGCAGAACCGCTCACCGGTCCTGCCGCGCAGGAACATCTCGCCGCCGGTGGCGCCGTAGGCGAGCGTGTTGCCCGCGATGACGCTGTACTCGGCGAGGTGCTCGGCCGCGCGGTCCGGGCGGACGACGATCCGGCCGCCGGACAGGCCCTTGCCGACGTAGTCGTTGGCGTCGCCCTCCAGGCGCAGCGTGACACCGCGTGGGAGGAAGGCGCCGAAGGACTGGCCGGCGGAACCGGTGAAGGTGATGTCGATGGTGTCGTCGGGCAGGCCCGCCCCGCCGAACTTCTTCGTCACCTCGTGGCCGAGCATGGTGCCGACCGTGCGGTTGATGTTGCGGATGGGGACCTGGGCCCGCACCGGCTGGGCGTCGGTGGCGGAGTTCGCGGCCAGGGCGTCGGCGGCGAGCTTGATCAGCTCGTTGTCGAGCGCCTTCTCCAGGCCGTGGTCCTGGGCGACGATCCGGTGGCGCACCGCGTTCTCGGGCAGCGCGGGCACGTGCAGCAGCGGCGCCAGGTCCAGGCCCTGTGCCTTCCAGTGGTCCACCGCGCGGGTGACGTCGAGGACCTCGGCGTGGCCGACGGCCTCCTCGATGGAGCGGAAGCCGAGCTCGGCGAGGAGTTCGCGGACCTCCTGGGCGATGAACTGGAAGAAGTTCACGACGAACTCGGCCTTGCCGGCGAACCGCTCGCGCAGCACCGGGTTCTGCGTGGCGATGCCGACCGGGCAGGTGTCCAGGTGGCACACGCGCATCATGACGCAGCCGGAGACGACGAGCGGAGCGGTCGCGAAACCGAACTCCTCGGCGCCGAGCAGCGCGGCGATGACCACGTCGCGGCCGGTCTTCAGCTGACCGTCGGTCTGCACGACGATGCGGTCGCGCAGGCCGTTGAGCAGCAGGGTCTGCTGGGTCTCGGCGAGGCCGAGCTCCCAGGGCCCGCCGGCGTGCTTCAGCGAGGTCAGCGGGGAGGCGCCCGTGCCGCCGTCGTGGCCGGAGATCAGGACGACGTCCGCGTGCGCCTTGGAGACGCCCGCGGCGACCGTGCCGACGCCGACCTCGGAGACCAGCTTCACGTGGATCCGCGCCTGCGGGTTCGCGTTCTTCAGGTCGTGGATCAGCTGGGCCAGGTCCTCGATGGAGTAGATGTCGTGGTGCGGCGGCGGGGAGATGAGGCCCACGCCCGGCGTGGAGTGCCGGGTCCTGGCCACCCACGGGTACACCTTGTGGCCGGGCAGCTGGCCGCCCTCGCCGGGCTTGGCGCCCTGGGCCATCTTGATCTGGATGTCGTCGGCGTTGACCAGGTACTCGGACGTCACGCCGAAGCGGCCGGAGGCGACCTGCTTGATCGACGAGCGGCGCGCCGGGTCGTACAGGCGCTCCGGGTCCTCGCCGCCCTCACCGGTGTTGGACTTGCCGCCCAGCTGGTTCATGGCGATGGCGAGGGTCTCGTGCGCCTCCTTGGAGATGGAGCCGTACGACATGGCGCCGGTGGAGAACCGCTTGACGATCTCGGAGACCGGCTCGACCTCCTCGACCGGGATCGGCTCGCGGTCCGACGTGAAGCCGAACAGGCCGCGCAGCGTCATCAGGCGCTCGGACTGCTCGTTCACGCGGGAGGTGTACTTCTGGAAGACGTCGTAGCGGCCGGTGCGCGTGGAGTGCTGGAGGCGGAAGACCGTCTCCGGGTCGAACAGGTGCGGTTCGCCCTCGCGGCGCCACTGGTACTCGCCGCCGATGTCGAGCGCGCGGTGCGCCGGGGCGATGCCGGAGGCCGGGTAGGCCTTGGCGTGGCGGGCGGCGACCTCCCGGGCGACGACGTCGATGCCGACGCCGCCGATCTTGGTGGCGGTGCCGTTGAAGTACTTCTCGACGAAGGTCTCGTCGAGGCCGACGGCCTCGAACACCTGCGCGCCGCGGTAGGAGGCGACGGTCGAGATGCCCATCTTCGACATGACCTTCAGCACGCCCTTGCCCAGGGCGTATATCAGGTTGCGGATGGCCTTCTCGGGCTCGATGCCGGGCAGGAAGGTACCCGCGCGGACCAGGTCCTCGACGGACTCCATGGCCAGGTACGGGTTGACGGCGGCGGCACCGTAGCCGATGAGCAGGGCGACGTGGTGGACCTCTCGGACGTCGCCGGCCTCGACCAGCAGGCCCACGCGGGTGCGCTGCTTGGTGCGGATGAGGTGGTGGTGGACGGCCGCGGTGAGCAGCAGCGACGGGATCGGCGCGTGCTCGGCGTCGGAGTGCCGGTCGGACAGGACGATCAGCCGGGCGCCGTTGCCGATGGCGGCGTCGGCCTCGGCGCAGATCTCCTCGATCCGCGCGGCGAGCGCCTCCCCACCGCCGCCGACCCGGTACAGGCCGGACAGCGTCGCGGCCTTGAAGCCGGGCATGTCGCCGTCGGCGTTGATGTGGATGAGCTTGGCCAGCTCGTCGTTGTCGATGACCGGGAAGGGCAGGACGACGCTGCGGCAGGAGGCCGCGGTCGGCTCCAGCAGGTTGCCCTGCGGGCCCAGCGACGAGCGCAGGGAGGTGACCAGCTCCTCGCGGATGGCGTCCAGCGGCGGGTTGGTGACCTGGGCGAACAGCTGCGTGAAGTAGTCGAAGAGCAGGCGCGGACGCTCACTGAGCGCGGCGATCGGCGAGTCGGTGCCCATGGAGCCGATCGGCTCGGCGCCGGTCTTGGCCATCGGCGCGAGGATGACGCGCAGCTCCTCCTCGGTGTAGCCGAAGGTCTGCTGGCGGCGGGTGACCGAGGCGTGGGTGTGGACGATGTGCTCGCGCTCGGGCAGGTTGCCCAGCTCGATCCCGCCGGCCTCCAGCCACTCGGCGTACGGCTGCTCGGCGGCGAGTGCGGCCTTGATCTCCTCGTCCTCGATGATGCGGCCCTCGGCCGTGTCGACGAGGAACATCCTGCCGGGCTGCAGGCGGCCCTTGCGGACGACCCTGGCCGGGTCGATGTCGAGGACACCGACCTCGGAGCCGAGGACGACGAGCCCGTCGTCGGTGACCCAGTAGCGGCCGGGGCGCAGTCCGTTGCGGTCGAGCACCGCGCCGACCTGGGTGCCGTCGGTGAAGCAGACGCAGGCGGGGCCGTCCCAGGGCTCCATCATCGTGGAGTGGTACGCGTAGAACGCGCGCCGGGCCGGGTCCATGGAGTCGTGGTTCTCCCACGCCTCCGGGATCATCATCAGCACGGAGTGCGGCAGCGAGCGGCCGCCGAGGTGCAGCAGCTCCAGGACCTCGTCGAAGGAGGCGGAGTCGGAGGCGTCCGGCGTGCAGACCGGGAAGATCCGCTCCAGGTCGTCCCTGCCGCCGAAGAGACCGGAGGCCAGCTGGGACTCGCGGGCGGCCATCCAGTTGCGGTTGCCCTTGACGGTGTTGATCTCACCGTTGTGCGCGACGAAGCGGTAGGGGTGTGCCAGCGGCCAGCTCGGGAAGGTGTTCGTCGAGAAGCGGGAGTGGACGAGCGCGATGGCCGAGGCGAAGCGGCGGTCGGACAGGTCCGGGAAGAAGGGCTCCAGCTGGCCGGTGGTGAGCATGCCCTTGTAGACGAGGGTGCGCGCCGACAGCGACGGGAAGTAGACGCCGGCCTCGCGTTCCGCGCGCTTGCGCAGCAGGAACGCCCGGCGGTCGAGGGCGATGTCCGTGCTGGTGCCGTCGGCGACGAACAGCTGGCGGAAGACGGGCATCGTGGAGCGGGCGGTGGCGCCGAGCAGCTCGGGGGCGACCGGGACCTCGCGCCAGCCGAGGACGCTCAGGCCCTCGTCGGCGGCGATCGTCTCGATCTGCGAGACGGCGTCCTCGATGCCGTCCTCCGGCAGGAAGGCGATGCCGACGGCGTAGGCGCCGGCCTCGGGCAGTTCAAAACCGGCCACCTCGCGCAGGAAGGCGTCGGGCACCTGGGACAGCAGGCCCGCTCCGTCGCCGGAGTCGGGCTCGGAGCCGGTGGCGCCGCGGTGCTCCAGGTTGCGCAGCACCGTGAGAGCCTGCTCGACCAGTGCGTGGCTCGCCTCACCGGTGAGGGTGGCCACGAAGCCGACGCCGCAGGCGTCGTGCTCGTCACGGGGGTCGTACATACCCTGCGCAGCAGGGCGAGCATCCATGAACGACCAGTTCTGGCCATTCGTGGAGTGCTGGGACGGCTGGCGCGGCGTACGCATCGGCTCTCCCGTCGTCGTCATCTGGCGTGGAATTGCTCCCTGGGCCGGCTCGGGGCCTGGCGGAGCAGGTGCCGAGGGACGACGTTGGCCCTCTGCGTGTGCGAAATTTCGTGCAGGTTACATGATGGGGAGCTTCCCGGAAACCGGAAACTCCGTTCCAACATGCGGACACCATCGGGGCGCGACACGGGTTCCGTGTCCGGCGGTGGAAGCTGGGGACCGGCGCGGACAGATCGATGTCCGGCGGCCCGGGGAGGCGGGGGGAGCGCTCGTGCTCACCCCGATGTGCGCGGCGGGCCTCATTGCTCACAGCGCTTACGGCTATTGCCCGGTGGTCACACGCTCGAAACCCGCCGGTAACGGCAGTTGCCCCGGCGTGCGACGGCTACCTGTGCGGCCCGGCGCGTAAGTTCCGGCCGCCTCATCCTACGGCGGTTCCGAACAGGGCGCCCAGGGCGTACGTCACACCGGCCGCGGCGCCACCCAGGGCGAGCTGCCGCAGACCGCTGAACCACCAGGACCGCGCCGTCACCCTGGACACCACCGCGCCGCAGGCGAACAGACCGAGCAGCGCGAGCAGGAGGGCCGGCCACAGGACGGTCGCACCCAGCAGATACGGCAGGACGGGCAGCAGTGCGCCCAGCGCGAAGGATCCGAAGGACGACACCGCGGCGACCAGCGGGGAGGGCAGGTCGCCCGGGTCGACGCCCAGCTCCTCGCGGGCGTGTATCTCCAGGGCCTGCTCGGGGTCCGCCGACAGCTGCCTGGCCACCTCGCGCGCCAGGTCCGGCTCGACACCCCGCGCCACGTACAGGGCGGCGAGCTCGTCCTCCTCGTCCTGCGGGTGGCGGCTGAGCTCCTTGCGCTCCACCTCGAGCTCGGCCTCCACCAGCTCGCGCTGCGAGGCGACGGACGTGTACTCGCCGGCCGCCATCGAGAAGGCGCCGGCGGCCAGGCCCGCGAGGCCGGTGAGGACGATCGTCCGGCTGCCCACCGCGCCGCCCGCGACACCGGTGATGAGGGCGAGGTTGGAGACCAGGCCGTCCATCGCGCCGAAGACCGCCGGGCGCAGCCAGCCGCCGTTCACATCGCGGTGCGTGTGGTTGTCGCGGTGCGCCTCGTGCAGGGTGGCTTCGGTGTCGATGATGGCCATGCCGGGTCCCCCAGGGTGAGCGTGAAGGGCTTCTTGGACGAGTTCTACTTTTCGACAACACAGAACGTACGCCGGAAAATCCCTCGCCGCCAGCAAGGAAAGGCTGGGCTAACCTGCTACTTTGCGCCGGACTGCTCATTCGAGACGGTGTATGCACAGATGTCGTACGGGTGATGCCGGGGCCGCTCGGGCTGCGGCGCGCGCTCCACCGGGGGATGGTTCCCATGGGGTTCCGCGCCGTCGCCGGCGCCGTGGAGAGGAGAGCCCGCCCATGGCATCGACCGCCCGCACGGCCCCGGCCCGGCCGCACGCCACCGGCGGACCGCGCGAACGGGCCCGGGGAGCACTGCTCGGCCTCGCCGTCGGAGACGCGCTGGGAGCGCCCGCGGAGAACCTGAAGCCCTCCGAGATCCGGGCCCGATGGGGCCGGATCACCGGCTACGTCACCGAGCACCCGTGCGGCACCGACGACACGGAGTACGCCATCTTCTCCGGGCTGCTGCTGGCCCGGCACGGCTCCGCCCTGGCCCCGGTCCACGTCGAGGCGGCCTGGCACACGTGGATCGCGGACCGCGCCGAGGGGCCGTTCAGGGGCGCCGGCTTCAGTGAGCGGGGGACGCTGGAAAACCTCCGCCGGGGCCTGGCCGCCCCGATCTCGGCCCAGCACCGGCACGCCTGGAGCGACGGTCTCGCCATGCGGGCGGCGCCCTTCGGGGTGTTCGCCGCCGGGCGCCCGGCCGAGGCGGCCCGCCTGGTGGCGGTCGACGGCTCGGTCAGCCACGACGGGGAGGGCATCTACGGCGGCCAGGCGGTGGCGGCCGGCGTCGCCGCCGCGATGGCGGGCGCGCCGCCGGTCGCGGTCGTCACCGCGGCCCTTGCGGTCGTCCCGGACGACTCCTGGACGGCACGCTCCCTGCGCCGGGCCACGGCCGCCGCCCACCGCGGGGAACGCGCGGTCCGCTCCGCCGTGGTGGTCGGCGGCTACCCGTGGCCCGACCTGGCGCCGGAGGCGGTGGCCCTCGCCTTCGGGGCGTACGCGGCCGCCGACGGCGACTTCCGGGACGCGGTCCTCACGGCCGTGAACATGGGCCGCGACGCCGACACCACGGCCGCGGTCGCGGGCGCCCTGGCCGGTGCCACGCAGGGGGTGCGCGCCATCCCCGAGCAGTGGGCGGCGGCCATCGGCCCGGCACGGGGCAGCTGCCTGCCGTCGATGGCGGGCCACCACGTACTGGAGGTCGCGGACCTGCTGGTACACGGCGAGCCGGACCGCACGGCGCGGACGTGCCCCGCCGGGTCCTCGGACGTGCCGGGCACGTCCGGCGCCCTGGAGGTGAGGTGCGTACGGA
The DNA here is from genome assembly GCF_053587115.1 of Streptomyces sp. NPDC003697. NCBI lineage: Bacteria > Bacillati > Actinomycetota > Actinomycetes > Kitasatosporales > Streptomycetaceae > Streptomyces > Streptomyces sp. NPDC003697. Next base: position 2,945 of record NZ_JBSFNN010000081.1, on the reverse strand, counting down.
CCGCGCCGGGCGCGCACCGCCTGTTGGGGTCGGGGGGCGTACCGGACGCGCCGGAGGTGCCGGACGCGCGGGAGGCGCGGGAGGCGCGGGGCGTGTCGGCCGCGTTGTGCGCGTCCCGCCCCCCGGAGACGGCGTGCGCACCGGCTGCGCCCGGCGTGTCCCGCGTCCCGGGCGTGGCGTGCGTCCCGGCCATGCCGGGTGTGCCGACCAGGCCGGGGGCTTCTCACCTCTCGGAGGCAGGGTGCCCACCGGCCGCACCCGGTGCGCGGGACGCGCGGGATGTGCCGGGTGCGCCGGCCGAGTCGGGCGCGTCCCGCACCCCGGAGGTGGGCTGCCCACCGGCCGTGCCAGGTGTGCCTCACCTCTCGGAGGCCGGGGGCCCACCGGCCGTGCCGGAGGTGCCGGACGCGCGGGAGGCGCCGGGTGTGCCGGGCGCGACCGTCGTACCCGGCGTGGTGGTCGGTGCCTCCGCGGACGGCGCGGCGGCGGTCGGGACAGCGGCGGAGCAGGTGCCGGCGCCTCCCCCGGCGACGGGCGCGGTGACTGTGCGGGCGGCGACCGCGCCGGTCTGCCCGGATCCGGTGGAGGACGTACCGGCCGTCCGGCCGGCGGCGGGACCACCGGCCGGGGAACCCGTCGCCCCCGTGCCGGCCGACGAGCGGCGGGCGGGGCCGTGACCCGGCGGATCGAGGGGCTGCTGCTCGGGCTGGCCGCGGGGGACGCCGCCGGGTGGCCGGCCGCCCGGCACCGGGCCGCTCGGATGCCCGAGTGGACCCGTCGCCTCACCCGTGAGCTGGACACCTTCGCGGAGCAGAACGCCACGACCACACTGCCCGTGCCGATCGCCCTCAACCAGCCCCCGGAGCCGCTGCGCCTCGGCCCCTCCGACGACGCCGAGTGGGCGGCGTTCGCGGCCGAGGCGGTCCTTCGCGCCGGGGACGACAGCGCGCTCGGCGACCTCAGCCGCGAGCGGCGCACGCGGACCGCGATCGACCTGACCTGGAACGCCGTGGCCGGCGAGGTCGCGGCGGCGGCCGAACGCGCGCCGGAAGTCGAGTCCGCGGTGCTGCCCCTGCGCGCCCGCATCTCCGTCCGGGCCGGACTCGGCAACCTCGCCGCCGGTCTGCGCCCGCCCGCCAGCGGCCACGACAACCCGCACTACTTCGACGACGCGGCCTGCGTCCGGGCCTGCGTCCTGGCCGTGGCGCACCCGGGCGACCCGGACCGGGCCGCCGCCCTGGCCGAGTTCGACGCCCGCTACACCCAGGACGGCGACGGGGTGCACGGCGCACGGGCCATGGCGGCCGCCCTCGCCCTGGCACTGGCCGGAGCGGAGGCCGATGCCTGCGTCGCGGCGGCGCTCGCGGAGCTGCCCGAGGGTACGGAGATCGGCCGCAACGCCCGGCACGCGCTCACGCTCGCCGGGGCCGCCGACAGTGCCTTCGCCCTTGTCCCGCCCCTGGAGCACGAGATCGTCGACCACGTCTACAGCTACGGCGTCGCCGCCGCCGAAACGGTCCCGGTCGCCCTCGCGCTCACGACAGCCTCCCGCGGCCGGATCGCGGAGGCGGTGCCGGCGGCGGCCTGTCTGTCCCGGGTCGCCGACTCCGCCCCGGCCCTCGCGGGCGCCCTGACCGGCGCGCTGGGCGGCGGCGCGAGTGTTCCGGCGTCCTGGCGGGACGCCTGCCGCGTGCTGTCCGGCTGTGCGCTGCCCCGGCTCAGCGGGACGGACCTCGTGGAACTCGCCGAACTCCTGGAAGCCGCGCGACCGGCCCCACCAGGGGGATGATTCGGACATGATGCCCATGGAAGAAGAAAGCCGCCGCACGGCTGCCGGGCCGGCGGATGCGACCGGCAGCCGAGCAGCGGACCGGACCTCCGGCCGGACGTCGGAGACGGCCGCGGGCCGGGCGGAGAACCGGGCTTCCGGCCGGACGTCGAACCCGACCGCAGGCCGGGCGGAGAGTCAGGCCACCGGCCGGATGACGGACCCGGCCGCAAGCCGGGCACGGAGCCGGACAACCCACCGGACGACGGACCCGACCGCAACCCGGACGACGGACCGGACCACACACCCGATCCAGGCCGCGAACCAGCCCGGCGGCCGGGCAGCCCGGGCGGCCGGTGACCCGGCGGCGGACCGGCCGGCGGGACTCGACGAGCGGATCACCGGTGCCCTGGTCGGTGCTGCGGTCGGGGACGCCCTCGGCGGTCCGGTCGAGGGCTGGTCCCCCGACCAGATCGTGCGGCGCCACGGCGGCCGGGTCCTCGGCGTCGTCGGCCCGTGGCACGGTGACGACTGGCGGACCGCCCGCCCCGTCGCCCCGTACCACAAGGGCGACGGTCACGTCACCGACGACACCTTGATGACGCACGCGCTCATCCGCGTGTACGCCCGCGTCCGCGACCACCTCGACGCCTACGCCGTCGCCGGGCACCTGGTGCCGGACCTGATGACGAACCCGCGCTGGATCCCGGAGCTGGAGGCGGAGGCGCTGCCGCTGCAGCGTATCTTCCTGGCGGAGAAGTGGCTGGTGGCGCGGCTGCACTACGGCCACGTGGACCCGCGCGAGGCCGGGGTCGGCAACATCGTCAACTGCGGCGCGGCGATGTACATGGCCCCGGTCGGCCTGGTCAACGCGGCCAACCCGGCGGCCGCGTACGCCGAGGCGCTGGACGTCGCGGGCGCCCACCAGTCGTCGTACGGCCGGGAGGCGGCGGGCGTGCAGGCGGCCGCGGTGGCGGCGGCCTGCAGCGGCGCTCACCGTGATCGACATGGTGAAGGCGGTCGACAAGGGAGCGGTCTTCACCGACGTACGGGTGGAGGAGAAGACGGGCGGCAAGTCGGGCGTCACGTCGTAGCCGTCCTGACGCAGCGTCCGGGCCAGGGCGACGCACGGCTCGACGTCCCCTCGGGACCCGAGGGCGAGAATGACGACGCGGCC
>NZ_JBSFNN010000080.1:0-32178 GCF_053587115.1 Streptomyces sp. NPDC003697 | reverse complement strand
CACCCGGGGGGGTAATAGCACCCAACCCCAAAGGCATCCGCCCCGCCGTAAAAACGGGGGTTTCCCGGCGGGCCTGAGCCGTTCGCCGCCGTCCCCCGCGGCGGCGGGAACCGTTACGGCAGCGCCAGCATCCGCTCCAGCGCCAGCTTCGCGAACGCCTCCGTCTCCTTGTCCACCTCGATGCGGTTGACGAGGTTGCCCTCGGCGAGGGACTCCAGCGCCCACACCAGGTGCGGCAGGTCGATGCGGTTCATGGTCGAGCAGAAGCACACCGTCCGGTCGAGGAAGACGATCTCCTTGCCCTCGGGCGCGAAACGGTTCGCCAGACGGCGCACCAGGTTCAGCTCCGTGCCGATGGCCCACCTGGAGCCGGCCGGGGCGGCCTCCAGCGTCCTGATGATGTACTCGGTCGAACCGACGTAGTCCGCCGCCGCGACGACCTCGTGCCGGCACTCGGGGTGGACCAGCACGTTCACGCCGGGGATGCGCTCGCGGACGTCGTTCACCGAATCCAGGGCGAAGCGCCCGTGCACCGAGCAGTGGCCGCGCCACAGGATCATCTTCGCGGCCCGCAGCTCCTCCACGGTCAGTCCGCCGTTCGGCTTGTGCGGGTTGTAGACGACGCAGTCCGCCGGCGACATCCCCATGTCCCGCACCGCCGTGTTGCGGCCCAGGTGCTGATCGGGCAGGAACAGGACCTTCTCGCCCTGCTCGAACGCCCACTCCAGGGCGCGCCTGGCGTTGGAGGAGGTGCAGATGGTGCCGCCGTGCTTGCCCGTGAACGCCTTGATGTCCGCTGACGAGTTCATGTACGACACCGGGACGGCCTGCTCGGCGACGCCGGCCTCGGTCAGCACGTCCCAGCACTCGGCGACCTGCTCGGCCGTGGCCATGTCGGCCATGGAGCACCCGGCCGCCAGGTCCGGCAGGACCACCTTCTGCTCGTCGTTCGTCAGGATGTCCGCGGACTCCGCCATGAAGTGCACACCGCAGAACACGATGTACTCGGCCTCCGGCCGCGCCGCCGCCTCCCGGGCCAGCTTGAAGGAGTCGCCCGTGACGTCGGCGAACTGGATGACCTCGTCGCGCTGGTAGTGGTGGCCCAGCACGAAGACCTTGTCGCCGAGCTTCTCCTTGGCGGCGCGGGCGCGCTCCACCAGGCCGGGGTCGGACGGGGAGGGCAGGTCGCCGGGACACTCGACACCGCGCTCGCTCTTCGGGTCGGCCTCGCGGCCGAGGAGGAGGAGGGCGAGGGGCGTCGGCTGTACGTCGAGCTCCTGGGCTTGGGCGGTGGTCACCACACGCACCCTTTCTACTTTTCGTCGATGTGACGTTATCCATCATAACGGGTTCACGTCACTTTGACGATGCCGATTGGGCGTTGTTGTGACGTGAATCCTGTGACCCACGTGACAACCGCCGTCGTCGCGTGCCTCACCTCGCACCGGCCGTGCTGTCCGGTGCGGCGGGCGTGTGCGAGCATGAAGAGGACGAGCATGAGGAAGAGGAAGAACCAGGTGCTCGGCCCGGAATGATTCCGCGGCCTTGCCGGTTGCACTCGTCGGCAAGCAGTCTCCGTACAACCCGGGAGAGATGTAGATGTCCGTATCGGACGAGACCACCACCGTCACCGACGGCATCATCCTGACCGACGCCGCCGCGTCCAAGGTCAAGGCCCTGCTCGACCAGGAAGGCCGTGACGACCTCGCCCTGCGCGTGGCCGTCCAGCCCGGTGGCTGCTCCGGCCTGCGCTACCAGCTGTTCTTCGACGAGCGCTCTCTGGACGGCGACGTGGAGAAGGACTTCGGCGGGGTGAAGGTCGTCACCGACCGCATGAGCGCTCCGTACCTGGGCGGCGCGACCGTCGACTTCGTGGACACCATCGAGAAGCAGGGCTTCACGATCGACAACCCGAACGCGACCGGCTCCTGCGCCTGCGGCGACTCCTTCAGCTGAGCCGTTCCGTCCCGATGTGAAAGGCGGCGGCCCCTGTTCCGGGGGCCGCCGCCTTCGTGTGTGTCCGCCCGCCCTCACCGGGCCTGCGGCGACGCTTCCGGCAGTCGTGCTCCCGGCCTCGTCAGCGGGACGGTCCGGCCGTCCGACCCGACCACCTTCCGGTCGCCGAGGGGCCGGTCCAGCCGCACGGTCCGCTCCTGCATCTTGGCGATCATGATGCAGACCGTGCCCGCCCGCGGCTTCTCGGTCACCGTGACGGTCACCCGACCGGGCCCCTCGGCCGCCGAGGCGGTGTAGTCCGAGCACACCCCGCCCTCGAAGCGGACGGTCAGGGCGTCGCCGTCCGCGCCGTACCCCGTCACCCTCACGTCGCGCGGGGTGGCCGGCGCCGCCGTGCCCGGCCGTGCGGTGGACGTCCCCCCGGACGTACCGGCCGGGGCCAGGTAGGCCGGGTCGACCGCCGGGTACGTCACCGTGAAGGTGTCCGCGGCGTCCGGCGTCCGCGCCTCGAACAGCCAGGAAGGCACCAGCGTCTGCCGCCCGCCCACGGAGTGCGCGGCCAGGCCGAACACCGCCCGTTCCACCGTCACCGTGTCCTGCCGCGGAGCGGCCGTGGACGCCGACGACCCGCAGGGCGCCTCCAGGCGGTCCTTCAGGGGCACGGGACTCGCGCAGCCGCCGATCCCCATCCGGTGGTCCGTGCGCGGAGCGGTGTTCATCAGGTCCAGCGTCCTGCGCGCGCTCAGCACCGGGTACGTGTCACCCTTCACCGGCGCCTTCAACTGCCCACTGCCGCCGACCACGTCGCCCTGCGCGCCGACCGTCAGGCCGGTCGCCCAGCCGTACGTCGGCAGGCCGCCGACCACCGGGTCGGCGTTGACCACCCGCTGGGCGCCCATGGCCTGCCCGGCGTCCACCGCCGCGCCGTCCTGGCCCAGCGCCTGCAGCACGGGGGCCGCCGCCTTCTTCGCGGCGGCGACGCTCACCGGGTCGACGGCCGGGGCCGCCGGGCCGGACGCGCACCGTGTGACGCCCGCGCAGTCGTCGGTGCCCGGCGTGTACCAGCTGAACGTCCAGGTGCCGGGGGCCTGCCGGCTCACCCGGAGGAGAGGGCCCGAGCCGTCCGCGGCCGGTCCGACCGTCCAGGCCTGCGCACCGGCCCGGGGCGCCCCCTGCACGCCGAGCGCGCGGGCGAGCCGGGCCACCTCCTGACGGGTGGTCGCGCCGCCCGCCGCGTACACGGGCGCCGAGCCGGGACCGTCCGGCAGGGTGCCGGCGGCCCGGTAGGTCCGGCCGTACGGGTTCGGCTCGCCGGGCGCGATGCCGTTCGTACCGCCCCTGCCCGCAGCTCCCGTGCCGGCGCCGCTCGTGTCCGCGCCGCCGGGGGCCGTGCCGGGCGCGGAGTAGCCGTCGAGGGCGAGCGGCGGGGGAGTGCCGTGGCCGGCCGCCGCCGGGGCCGTACCGCCGTGGGAGGTGCCGGAGGCGCTCGTGGCGACGTAGGCCCCGCCACCCCCGACGAGCAGTACCGCGGCGGCGACGGAGGCGGCGACCAGCGGGGAGCGGTGCCGGCCGGGCAGGAATGGCGTGCCGGTCTCCGGGGCCGCGGTGCCCTTGTCCCCGGGCTCGCCCGGCCCCGGCGTGGCGTCCGGCTCCGCCTGCGGTTCCGGAACGGACGAGGGCTCGGGCTCGGCATCGGCCTCCGGCCCGGAACGGGCCCCGGCCTCCGCCCCGGTGCCGGCCCCGGCCCTGGGCTCGGGCGCGGCGCCGACCCCGGGGTCCGAAGCGGCGTCGGCCCCGGCCTCCGGCCCGGTCTCGGCCGCGGTCCTCGGACCGGACCGGACGCGGGCGCCGCTCCTGGGCTCGGGCGCGGCGCAGGCCCCGGGGTCCGAAGCGGCGTCGGTCCCGGACGGCGGCTCGGGCTCGGCACCGGCCTCCGGCGCCGCAGTGGCGCCGGTCCCGGCTGCCCCCTGCGGCGCGGCCCCGGGCCCGGCTCCGGATTCCGGCGTCGTCTTCTCCGCCGAGGCCACCTCGGCGGTACCCGCGGCCTCGTCGTCGTGGTCGGGTCGCTCGGTGTTCACCGCATCGCTCCTTCGCCTGCACAGCCGTCAGCTGCCCCTGTGCCGACCCTGACCCGACCCTGACAAAAAGGCCGGTCCGTGGGGCCGCCATCCGCATCCCCTCGTCGGGGGACGGCGATGGGACGCAGCGGGGGAGCGCGCGGTTCCACCGGGCGCGCCGGCTTCAGTCCCCGTAGTCCGACATGGCGTCCAGCAGTCGCGCGGAGGACGCCGGGACGTCCACGCCGTGGATCAGGGACGGCGGCACCGGCGCGGCGCCGGTCCGGTCGGGAGCCTCCCAGTGCGGGGCCATCCGGGCGCAGTCCCCGCGCAGCGACGCGAGATCGCCGTCGAGGTCGGCCGGGGCGGGGGCAGCATGGACCGTGTGGTTCGTCATGACCGCACCGTAGGCAGGCCGGGCCCCGCGAAGAAAGATCTACTATCCGGTAGTTTCGCCTGCTTCAGGCTCACGCGCCGACCGGGTAGCGTGAACTGTCGATCCGCCTCCCGTCCCCCGCAGCCTTCCACCGAGCGCTGACGCGCGCCCCTTACATGCCCGCAGGAGAGTCCACGCCGTGCGCATCGCAGTCACCGGCTCCATCGCCACCGACCACCTCATGACCTTCCCCGGCCGGTTCGCCGACCAGTTCGTCGCGGACCAGCTGCACGCGGTCTCCCTCTCCTTCCTGGTCGACCAGCTGGACGTGCGGCGGGGCGGTGTCGGCGCCAACATCGCCTTCGGCATGGGGCAGCTCGGCACCGAACCCGTCCTGGTGGGAGCCGCCGGCGCCGACTTCGTCGAGTACCGGGCCTGGCTGGAACGGCACGGCGTCGACACGGAGTCGGTCCGTATCTCCGAGACCCTGCACACCGCCCGGTTCGTCTGCACGACGGACGCCGACCACAACCAGATCGGCTCCTTCTACACCGGCGCGATGAGCGAGGCCCGCCTCATCGAGCTCAAGACCGTCGCCGACCGTGTCGGCGGCCTCGACCTCGTGTCGATCGGCGCCGACGACCCCGAGGCGATGCTCCGGCACACCGAGGAGTGCCGCGCGCGGTCGATCCCGTTCGCGGCCGACTTCTCCCAGCAGATCGCCCGGATGAACGGGGAGGAGATCCGGATACTGCTGGACGGGGCGACCTACCTGTTCTCGAACGAGTACGAGAAGGGGCTCATCGAGACCAAGACGGGATGGAGCGACGCCGAGATCCTCTCCCGGGTCGGCCACCGGGTGACCACGCTCGGCGCGCGGGGCGTGCGCATCGAGAGCGCCGGCGGGGAGCCGGTCGAGGTCGGCTGCCCGGACGAGGAGCGCAAGGCCGATCCGACCGGCGTCGGCGACGCCTTCCGCGCCGGCTTCCTGTCCGGCCTGGCCTGGGGAGTCTCCCTGGAGCGCGCCGCGCAGGTGGGCTGCATGCTCGCCACGCTGGTCATCGAGACGGTGGGCACCCAGGAGTACCAGCTGCGCCGCGGCCACTTCATGGAGCGCTTCACCAAGGCGTACGGCGACGACGCGGCCCGCGAGGTCCGCGCCCACCTCGGCTGACCGGCCCGCCACCCGTCCTCAGGAGACCCCGCGCCCGCCCTCGGCGGGCCGGGCCCCTCCCCCGGGAGGCCGGCACCTCCCCCGCGGACACCCCGCACCCACTCAGGAGACCGGGCACCCGTTCACGAGACCCGGCGGACCACGTAGGCGGCGCCCCCGTCCGCCGGTTCCTCGCCCATGTACTCCTGCCCCCGCATCCCGCACCACGCGGGGATGTCCAGCCGCGCCGCCTCGTCGTCCGCGAGGACCCGGACCGTGCCGCCCACCGGGACGTCGCCGATGACCTTCGCCAGCTCGATGACGGGCAGCGGGCAGCGCTTGCCGAGGGCGTCGACGACCAGCGCGTCGCCTGCACCCCCCACGGCCGGCGCGGCCGCGGCCGGCGCACCCAGCTTCTCCCGCACCGCGGCCACCGCCGCGGGCAGCACGGTCAGGAAGCGGTCGACCTCCGGCGCCGGCGTGCCCGGCGGCAGCGACACCCGGACATTGCCCTCGCTGAGCACCCCCATCGCCCTCAGGACGTGGCTCGGGGTGAGCGTGCTGCTGGTGCACGACGAGCCGGAGGAGACCGAGAAGCCCTCGCGGTCCAGTTCGTGCAGCAGCGCCTCCCCGTCCACGTGGAGGCAGGAGAACGTCACGATGCCCGGCAGGCGGCGCGCCGGATCGCCCACCACCTCCACGTCCGGCACCAGCCGCGGCACCCGCGTCCGGATCCGCTCCGTCAGTTCCCGCAGCCGCGCGGCCTCCGCGGCCGCCTCCGCCCGCACCGCGCGCAGCGAGGCCGCCGCGGCGACGATCGCCGGGATGTTCTCGAACCCGGCCGCCCGGCCCGACTCCCGTTCGTCCACGGGCCCGGACGGCGCGAAGCGGACGCCCTTGCGCACGACGAGCAGCCCGACGCCCGACGGCCCGCCCCACTTGTGGGCGCTCGCCGTCAGCAGCGACCAGTCGCCCCCGACCCGGCCCCAGCCGAGCGACTGGGCCGCGTCCACCAGCAGTGGGACGCCCACCGCGCGGCACGCCTCGGCCACGGCGGCCACCGGCTGCTCGGTGCCGACCTCGTGGTTGGCGGACTGCAGACAGGCCAGGGCGGTGCCGGGGCGCAGCGCCTCCGCGTACGAGGCGGCCTGCACCGCGCCCCCGCGGCCGACCGGGACCCGTGTGACCGCGCCGCCGTCCGCCTCGTGGGACTCCGCCGCACGGAGCACCGAGGAGTGTTCGACGGCTGACACGATCAGGTGGCGGCCGGTGCGCCGCCGCCCGGCCAGCGCGCCCGAGATCCCGGCGTGCACGGCGCGGGTCCCGGACGACGTGAAGACCAGTTCGTCGGGCCGGCAGCCCACCGCCTCGGCGGCCGCCTCGCGCGCCGCGTCCAGCAGCAGCCGGGCGCGCCGCCCTTCCCGGTGCAGGCGCGCGGGGTCGGCCCAGCCCTCCTCGAGGGAGGCCAGCAGTGCCTGCCGGGCAACGGGGTGCAGAGGGACGGCGGAAGCAGCGTCGAAGTAGGCCACACCGCAACGCTACGACCCGTGTGCGGCCGCGGGGCACGGCGGGGAACCCACGTGCCGCCGGGCACCCCCGCACGGCCGCGGAACTCGCCCGTCCACAAGCCCGCCCGGCGCCCGAAACCCCGTCAGCTCCTGCCCGCCCGACCGGGCGTCCCACCCCTTCGGGGTGACCCGCGGCGCGTATGCCACCCTCCCCGCGACCCGCCGGAAGGCGTCCAGTAGGGTTTGGTCCGCATAAACATCCAAACCCCTGCCCGACGCAGGGCGGCGACCGACCAGCGAGAAGGCCGCAGCCGAACAGCGCGGGCGAGACTCTCGGGAAGGCGCTACGTGAGTCCCAACGGCTCCGACCGCTCGCCGCGGCGCCCGATGCGGCGGAAGCTGCTGCAGGCACTGACTGCGGGCCTGGTCCTGGCGACCGCGACCGGTTGCACATACAAGGACTTCCCCCGGCTGGGTATGCCCACCCCCGCCACGGAAGAGGCTCCGCGGATCCTCTCGCTGTGGCAGGGTTCCTGGGCGGCCGCGCTCGCCGTCGGCTGCCTGGTGTGGGGTCTGATCCTGTGGAGTGCATTCTTCCACCGGCGCAGCCGCACCAAGGTCGAGGTTCCACCGCAGACGCGGTACAACATGCCCATCGAGGCGCTGTACACGGTGGTCCCGCTCGTCATCGTCTCGGTCCTCTTCTACTTCACGGCCCGCGACGAGTCGAAGCTCCTCGACCTCTCCAAGAAGCCCGACGTCACGGTCAACGTCGTCGGCTACCAGTGGAGCTGGGCCTTCAACTACATCGAGCCCGTCGCGGGTTCGAGCGGCAACGCGAAGACCGACAAGAACCTGAAGGCCATTCCGCCCCGGTTCAAGAACGACTTCCCCGCCAACGCCGGCGGCGTGTACGAGGTCGGCACCCCCGGTCAGCGCAACCCGCAGAACGGCAACCCCGGTCCCACCCTGTGGCTGCCCAAGGGCAAGACGGTCCGTTTCATCCTGACCTCACGGGACGTCATCCACTCCTTCTGGGTGCTGCCGTTCCTGATGAAGCAGGACGTCATCCCGGGCTACACCAACTCCTTCCAGGTGACGCCCAACGAGGAGGGCACCTTCCGGGGCAAGTGCGCCGAGCTCTGCGGCCAGGACCACGCCCGGATGCTGTTCAACGTGAAGGTCGTCTCCCCCGAGCGCTACCAGCAGCACCTCAGGGACCTCGCCAAGAAGGGGCAGACCGGTTACGTTCCCGCGGGCATCGAGCAGACGAACCACGAGAAGGACCGGGAGTCGAACATCCTGTGAGCATCGTCAACGAACCTCGGGGTGCCGCGGCACCTGAGGACCACTACGAGAACGAGCTGCCGGCACGGCGCAAGCAACCCGGCAATGCCGTGGTGAAGTGGCTCACGACCACCGACCACAAGACGATCGGCACCCTCTACCTGGTCACGTCGTTCGCGTTCTTCTGCATCGGCGGCGTCATGGCTCTGCTCATGCGCGCCGAGCTGGCCCGGCCGGGCCTGCAGTTCATGTCGACCGAGCAGTTCAACCAGGCGTTCACCATGCACGGCACGGTGATGCTGCTGATGTTCGCGACGCCGCTGTTCGCCGGCTTCGCGAACTGGATCATGCCGCTGCAGATCGGCGCCCCCGACGTCGCCTTCCCGCGGCTGAACATGTTCGCCTACTGGCTGTACCTGCTCGGCTCGCTGATCGCGGTCGGCGGCTTCCTGACCCCGCAGGGCGCGGCCGACTTCGGCTGGTTCGCCTACGCGCCGCTGTCGGACGCGGTGCACTCGCCGGGCATCGGCGGCGACATGTGGATCATGGGCCTGGCCTTCTCCGGCTTCGGCACCATCCTCGGCTCCGTCAACTTCATCACCACGATCATCTGCATGCGTGCTCCGGGCATGACCATGTTCCGCATGCCGATCTTCACGTGGAACGTGCTGCTGACCGGTGTGCTGGTCCTGCTGGCCTTCCCGGTGCTGGCGGCGGCGCTGTTCGCGCTGGAGGCGGACCGCAAGTTCGGCGCCCACGTCTTCGACGCGGCCAACGGCGGGGCGTTGCTCTGGCAACACCTGTTCTGGTTCTTCGGCCACCCCGAGGTGTACATCATCGCGCTGCCGTTCTTCGGCATCATCAGTGAGATCATCCCGGTCTTCTCCCGCAAGCCGATGTTCGGCTACATGGGCCTGATCGGCGCGACCATCGCCATCGCGGGTCTGTCCGTGACGGTGTGGGCGCACCACATGTACGTCACCGGTGGCGTGCTGCTGCCGTTCTTCTCCTTCATGACCTTCCTGATCGCGGTCCCGACCGGTGTGAAGTTCTTCAACTGGATCGGCACCATGTGGAAGGGCTCGCTGTCCTTCGAGACGCCGATGCTCTGGGCGGCCGGCTTCCTGATCACGTTCACCTTCGGTGGTCTGACCGGCGTCATCCTGGCCTCGCCGCCGATGGACTTCCACATCTCCGACTCGTACTTCGTGGTGGCGCACTTCCACTACGTCGTCTTCGGCACCGTCGTCTTCGCGATGTTCGCCGGCTTCCACTTCTGGTGGCCGAAGTTCACCGGCAAGATGCTCGACGAGCGCCTCGGCAAGATGACCTTCTGGACGCTGTTCATCGGCTTCCACGGCACCTTCCTGGTCCAGCACTGGCTGGGTGCCGAGGGCATGCCCCGCCGTTACGCCGACTACCTGGCGGCCGACGGCTTCACCGCCCTGAACACGGTCTCGACGATCAGCTCGTTCGTGCTCGGCCTGTCGATCCTGCCGTTCCTCTACAACGTCTGGAAGACGGCCAAGTACGGCAAGAAGATCGAGGTCGACGACCCGTGGGGTTACGGCCGCTCCCTGGAGTGGGCGACCTCCTGCCCGCCGCCGCGGCACAACTTCCTCACCCTGCCGCGGATCCGCAGCGAATCCCCGGCGTTCGACCTGCACCACCCCGAGATCGCCGCTCTGGACCAGCTCGAGAACGTCGAGCAGGAGAAGGCGCTCGCTGGCGGCAAGGAGGCCGGCAAGTGAAGATCCAGGGCAAGATGTTCATGTGGCTGGGCGTCTTCATCCTCGTCATGGCCATCGTGTACGGCTTCTGGTCGAAGGAGCCGGCCGGCACGACAGCCCTCTTCCTGGCCTTCGGCCTGAGCATCATGATCGGTTTCTACCTGGGCTTCACGGCCCGGCGGATCGACGCGGGTGCTCAGGACGACAAGGAGGCCGACGTCGCGGACGAGGCCGGCGAGGTGGGCTTCTTCAGCCCGCACAGCTGGCAGCCGCTCGCGCTCGCCTTCGGCGGCGCGCTGGCCTTCCTCGCGATCGCGGTCGGCTGGTGGCTGTTGTTCTTCTCGGCGCCGATCATCCTGGTCGGCCTGTACGGCTGGGTCTTCGAGTACTACCGCGGTGAGAACCGCACCCAGTAGCACGCCCCGAGCGGCCACGGGAGCCCGGACACTCCACACGGAGGTCCGGGCTCCTGCATGTGCCGGACAACTCTCCCTCGAACGGATGACCCACCGCGCCGTCGCCGGTGATGGTCCTTAGCGTGAGGCCATGAGCCACACAGTGTTCTTCCGGGGCGCACGAGCCGGTGCCGAGGGGCCGGCCGTGCTCAGGCCTTCGGGCCCCGGCGCGCCCTCGGCCCCGGCGCGCCCGCGTGCCCGCACCGCCGTCGGCTGCGCCCTGATGGCGGCCGCCCTCGGCGCGGGCGCCACCGCCTGTGGCGCGGGCGGCAACCCGCTGTCCGCCACGCCGTACGACGCCGCGGACGAGGTCGCCTTCAACGCCCCCGTCAAGAAGGGCAGGAAGGCGGACCCCGACAAGCCCCTCGAGGTCACCGCGAAGGACTCCGGCGGACGCATCACCGACGTCACGATCGTCGACTCCGCCGGCCGCCACGTCTCGGGGGAGCTCTCCGCCGACGGCACCCGCTGGCACAGCACCTCGCCGCTCGCCGCGAACGCCCACTACAGCGTCCGGGTGAGCACGGAGAACGAGGACGGCGCACCCGGCCGCAAGGTCCTCACCTTCGACACGGGCAAGCCCACCGCCACCAAGCGCCTGAACGTGATGTTCGGCCCCAAGGAGGGCACCTACGGCGTAGGCCAGCCCATCACCGCCATGCTGGACCAGCCGGTCAAGGACAGGACCGAGCGGGCCGTCGTCGAACGGGGCCTCCACGTCGACTCCACCCCCGCCGTGGACGGCTCCTGGTACTGGGTCAGCGACCGGGAGCTGCACTACCGCCCCCATGAGTACTGGCCCACCGAGACCGAGATCGAGGTGTACAGCAACCTCGAGAACATCAAGATCAGCGACCGGCTGTGGGGCGGCGCCGCCGAGCCGCTGGAGCTCAGCATCGGGGACGCCGTCGTCGCGCGCACGGACGCGGCGGCCCACACCCTGACGTTCTACAAGAACGGCGAGGAGATCAAGAAGTTCCCCGTGACCACCGGCAAGCCCGGCTTCGAGACCCGCAACGGCATCAAGGTCGTGCTCGGCAAAGAGTCCCTCGTACAGATGCGCAGCTCCACCGTCGGCATCGCCGCAGGCTCCGCGGAGTCGTACGACATGCCCGTCTACTACGCGACCCGGGTCACCTGGAGCGGCGAGTACGTGCACGCCGCGCCCTGGTCGGTCGGCTCCCAGGGCTCCGCCAACGTCAGCCACGGCTGCACCGGCATGAGCACCGCCAACGCCAGGTGGTTCTTCGACAACGTCCGCGAGGGCGACATCGTCGAGGTCGTCAAGTCCAAGGGCAAGCAGATGGAGGACTTCGGCAACGGGTTCGGCGACTGGAACGTGCCCTGGTCGAAGTGGCGCACGGGCAGCGCGCTCGCCTCCGGCGGCCAGGGCGGCGACGGGTCCCGGAACGAGACCGAACGGCTCAGTCCCGTACCCCTGTGAGCCGTCCGGCGCCCCGCGGGAGCCGCCCCCGGCGGGGGACCGCCAGCGGAGAAGCGGCGAACGGCCCGCGGTCCCCGGACCGCGGGCCGTTCCGCGGCGAGGGCGGCCGCGACCGGACACCCTCTAGACGTTCACGCCCTGCCGCTGCCGCAGCAGGGCGGCCAGCGCGGACGCGAACTCCACCGGCTCCACCGGCAGCGTCACCGCCCCGTCGGCCCGGCTCCAGGTGGCCAGCCAGGCGTCCTGCGGCCGGCCGATCAGCAGGAGCACCGGCGGGCACTGGAAGACCTCGTCCTTGATCTGGCGGCACACACCCATGCCGCCCATGGGAACGGCCTCGCCGTCCAGGACGCAGACGTCGATCCCGCCCCGGTCCAGTTCGGTCAGCACGGCCGCCGGGGTCGCGCACTCGACGAACTCGACGGAGGGAACGTCCGGGGCCGGCCGGCGACCGGTCGCGAGCCGCACCTGCTCCCGGGTGTTGGCGTCGTCGCTGTAGACCAGCACCGTGGCCGTCGCCTGCATGGTTCCTCCACGCATCTCAGTGAGTGCAGCATCGGTAGCGAACTACCGGGTTCCGATGGCGCGGATGCTACTCCCTTCGACTGCTGGTCGACAGCGCCCGGAAGACGCCTCCGATCGGCCATACGGGCCCCGCACATCCCGCAGACACTCCGAACGGCACCCCCGGAGTGAGGGCGGGATAAGCGAACGACATAATGTCGGCGTGGCGACAGCAACGACAGTAGATACCGGGCACGCGCACCCGTCGGTCAACCGGCCGAACCTCACCAGCGTCGGAACCATCATCTGGCTGAGTTCCGAGCTGATGTTCTTCGCGGCCCTCTTCGCGATGTACTTCACCCTGCGATCGGTGACGGGACCCGAGCACTGGAAGGAAATGGCCTCGGCCCTGAACTTCCCGTTCTCGGCGACGAACACCACGATCCTGGTGCTCTCCTCCCTCACCTGCCAGCTCGGTGTCTTCGCCGCCGAGCGCGGTGACGTCAAGAGGCTCCGGGGCTGGTTCATCGTCACCTTCATCATGGGTGCGATCTTCATCGGCGGTCAGATCTTCGAGTACACGGAGCTGGTCAAGAAGGACGGCCTCTCGCTGTCCTCCGATCCGTACGGCTCGGTGTTCTACCTGACCACCGGCTTCCACGGCCTGCACGTGACGGGCGGCCTCATCGCCTTCCTGCTGGTCCTCGGCCGTACCTACGCGGCCCGGAGGTTCACCCACGAGCAGGCGACCGCGGCCATCGTCGTGTCCTACTACTGGCACTTCGTCGATGTCGTCTGGATCGGCCTCTTCGCCACGATCTACATGATCAAGTAATCGGCCGCCGCTCGCGGCGGGGCCGTTCCACCCGATGGGGGACCGGCCACTCGCGACGGACCGATCCACGTCCCAGAAGCATCGACGCAGAAGATCCTGACACCGGGGTAATCCGTGAAAAAGCTCTCCGCACGACGACGCCATCCGCTGGCGGCGGTCGTCGTCCTACTCCTCGCGCTGGCGGCCACTGGGGGGCTGTACACCGCGTTCGCGCCCGCGAGCAAGGCGCAGGCCGACGACACCGCCCAGTCCCTCACCATCGAGGAGGGCAAGAAGCTCTACGAGGTGGGCTGCGCCACCTGCCACGGCACCGGTGGCCAGGGCACCACTGACGGTCCTTCGCTGGTCGGCGTCGGTGCCGCGTCCGTCGACTTCCAGGTCGGCACCGGCCGTATGCCGGCCCAGCAGCAGGGCGCGCAGATCCCCAAGAAGCGGGTCCAGTACACGCAGGCCGAGATCGACCAGCTGGCGGCCTACATCGCCTCCCTGGGCGCCGGGCCCGCCGTGCCGACGAAGAACCAGTACAGCCCGGAGGGCGCGGACATCGCCAAGGGCGGTGAGCTGTTCCGCACGAACTGCGCGCAGTGCCACAACTTCTCCGGCAAGGGCGGCGCGCTCACGCACGGCAAGTACGCGCCGGACCTGGAGGGCGTCAGCCCCAAGCACATCTACGAGGCCATGCAGACCGGCCCGCAGAACATGCCTTCCTTCCCCGACACCACCATGACGGAGAAGAACAAGAAGGACATCATCGCGTACCTGAACGAGGTCAACGGCGACCAGACCGTGAGCCGTGGCGGCCTGGAACTGGGTGGCCTCGGACCGGTCGTCGAGGGTCTGTTCGCGTGGGTCTTCGGACTGGGCACGCTGATCGCGCTCGCCGTCTGGGTCGCCGCTCGGACCGCAAAGGCCAAGAAGTCATGAGTAGCCAAGACATTCCAGAAGAGAACCTGCCCACCGAGCAGGAGACCGCGCACGGCGCGGTGAGCGTCGCCGACGAGCGGAATCCGTTCGCCGACCCGGGCCTGCCGCCCCACGAGCACCGGATCCAGGACATCGACGAGCGGGCCGCCAAGCGGTCCGAACGCGCGGTCGCCCTGCTGTTCACGGTGTCGATGCTGGCCACCATCGGCTTCATCGTCGCGTACGTGACGATCCCGGCCGACAAGCCCGTCTACATCTTCCCGCTGGGTCACGTCAGCGCGCTGAACTTCGCGCTGGGCATGACGCTCGGCGTGGCGCTGTTCACGATCGGCGCGGGCGCGGTCCACTGGGCCCGCACCCTCATGTCCGACGTGGAGGTCGCCGACGAGCGCCACCCGATCGAGGCGCCCCCCGAGGTCCGCGCGAAGGTCTTCGACGACTTCCGCAAGGGCGCCGAGGAGTCGCAGCTCGGCCGGCGCAAGCTGATCCGCAACACCATGCTGGGCGCGCTGGCCCTGGTGCCGCTGTCCGGCGTCGTGCTGCTGCGCGACCTCGGCCCGCTGCCCGGGGACAAGCTCCGGCACACCATGTGGGCCAAGGGCAAGCGCATCGTCAACATGAACACGAACGAGCCGCTGCGTCCCGAGGACATCCTGGTCGGCTCGCTCACCTTCGCCAAGCCCGACGGCCTGGAGGAGCGGGACGAGGAGTTCCAGAACGAGATCGCCAAGGCGGCCCTGATGCTGGTGCGGCTCCTGCCGCAGGACATCCGGGACCGGCGCGAGCTCGACTGGTCGCACGAGGGCATCGTCGCGTACTCGAAGATCTGCACCCACGTGGGATGCCCGATCAGCCTGTACGAGCAGCAGACGCACCACGTGCTGTGCCCCTGCCACCAGTCCACCTTCGACCTCTCCGACGGTGCCCGAGTGATCTTCGGTCCCGCCGGCCACCCGTTGCCGCAGCTGCGGATCGGCGTGGACAACGAGGGCTACCTCCAGGCGCTGGGCGACTTCGAGGAGCCTGTCGGTCCTGCATTCTGGGAGCGCGGATGAGTACTACAGCGAGCAACACGAATCCATCCGGCGCCGGCGGGGCGGACCGCTCGCGCGGCCAGGCGTCGGGCGGCGAGCGTCTCGCCGACTGGGCCGACGGCCGGCTGGGGATCTACTCCCTGGCCAAGGCCAACCTGCGCAAGATCTTCCCCGACCACTGGTCGTTCATGTTGGGCGAAGTGTGCCTGTACAGCTTCATCATCATCATCCTCACGGGTGTGTACCTGACGCTGTTCTTCCACCCGTCGATGACCGAGGTCACGTACCACGGCAGCTACGTCCCGCTGCAGGGACAGCTGATGAGTGACGCGTACGCCTCGACCCTGCACATCAGCTTCGAGGTGCGCGGCGGTCTGCTGATCCGGCAGATCCACCACTGGGCCGCGGCGGTCTTCATCGCCGGCATGTTCGTGCACATGATGCGCGTGTTCTTCACCGGCGCGTTCCGCAAGCCGCGTGAGGTCAACTGGCTCTTCGGCTTCCTGCTGCTGGTCCTCGGCATGTTCACCGGCTTCACCGGTTACTCCCTGCCGGACGACCTGCTGTCGGGTACGGGTATCCGCTTCATGGAGGGCGCGATCCTGTCCGTGCCGATCGTCGGCACGTACCTGTCGTTCTTCCTGTTCGGCGGCGAGTTCCCCGGCCACGACTTCGTGCCACGGTTCTACTCGATCCACATCCTGCTGCTGCCGGGCATCATGCTCGGCCTGGTGGTGGCGCACCTGATCCTGGTCTTCTACCACAAGCACACGCAGTTCGCGGGTCCCGGCAAGACCAACAACAACGTCGTCGGCATGCCGCTGCTGCCGGTCTACATGGCCAAGGCGGGAGGCTTCTTCTTCCTGGTCTTCGGCGTCCTCGCCGCCATGTCGGCGATCGCCACGATCAACCCGGTCTGGGCCATGGGCCCCTACCGTCCGGACCAGGTGTCCACCGGCGCCCAGCCCGACTGGTACATGGGCTTCTCCGAGGGCCTGATCCGTGTCATGCCGGGCTGGGAGATCAACTTCTGGGGCCACACGCTCGTCCTGGGCGTGTTCATCCCGCTGGTGATCTTCCCGCTGGTCCTGGCGGCGATCGCGGTCTACCCGTTCATCGAGTCGTGGATCACCGGGGACAAGCGCGAGCACCACATCCTGGACCGCCCGCGCAACGCCCCGACGCGCACCGCGTTCGGCGTCGCCTGGATGACGGAGTACTTCGTGCTCCTCGTGGGCGGCGGCAACGACCTGATCGCGACGCACTTCCACCTGTCGATCAACGCCATCACCTGGACCGTCCGGATCCTGTTCTTCCTCGGACCGGTGATCGCGTTCATCGTCACCAAGCGGATCTGCCTCGGCCTGCAGCGCCGGGACCGGGACAAGGTGCTGCACGGTCGCGAGACCGGCATCATCAAGCGCCTGCCGCACGGTGAGTTCATCGAGGTGCACGAGCCGCTCAGCCAGGAGACGCTCTACACCCTCACGGCGCACGAGCAGCACAAGCCGGCGGAGATCGGCCCGACGGTCGACGGCAACGGCGTCGAGCGCAAGGTCACGGGGGCGCAGAAGCTGCGCGCCAAGCTCAGCAACGCGTACTACGGCGAGGAGTCGCAGATCCCGAAGCCCACCGTCGAGGAGTACAAGGAGATCACGAGCGGCCACGGCCACCACTGATCGCTGCGCACGTCACGCCACGGTGAGGGCCCCCGTCCGGTCTGCGGACGGGGGCCCTTCGCCGTGCCCCGGGCTGGATAGGGTGGAGAGGTGCCCGCCGGACGACGGGTTCCCCCTTCCCGAGCGTCCCGGACCCGTCCGGGACCGGACCCAGGAGCGGCTGATGAGCGCTGTGACCCCCGCTGGAGGCGACACCGCGGCGGGCCGTTCCTGGCCCCGTGTGCTGAACGCCCTGCTGGAGGGCCGCGACCAGAGCGCGGACGACACGGCCTGGGCGATGGACCGGATCATGCGCGGCGAGGCGACGGACGCCCAGATCGCCGGGTTCGCCGTCGCCCTGCGGGCCAAGGGCGAGACGGTCGAGGAGATCACCGGCCTGGTCCGCGCGATGTACGAGCACGCCACCGTCATCGAGGTGCCCGGCCCGGCCGTCGACATCGTCGGCACCGGCGGCGACGGCGCGAAGACGGTGAACATCTCCACGATGTCGTCGATCGTCGTCGCGGGCACGGGCGTGAAGGTGGTCAAGCACGGCAACCGGGCCGCGTCCTCGGCGTCCGGGTCCTCCGACGTCCTGGAGAAGCTGGGCGTCAACCTGGGGCTGACGCCGCAGCGCGTCGCGGAGGTCGCCGAGGAGGCGGGCATCACCATGTGTTTCGCGGTGCGCTTCCACCCGGCACTGCGCCACGTGGCCGCCGCCCGGGGCCAGCTGGGCATCCGCACGACGTTCAACATCCTCGGCCCGCTGACCAACCCGGCCAGGGTGCGGGCGCAGGCCGTGGGCGTCGCCGACGCGCGCATGGCGCCGATCGTCGCGGGCGTCTTCGCCGAGCGGGGCAACTCCTCCCTCGTCTTCCGGGGCGACGACGGCCTCGACGAGCTGACGACCACGTCCACCTCCCGGGTGTGGGTCGTCCGGGACGGCAAGGTCACCGAGGAGGTGTTCGATCCGCGCGACGTCGGCATCGAGCCGGTGCCCGTGGACGCGCTGCGCGGCGCGGACGCCTCGTACAACGCCGAGGTCGCGCGCCGGGTCCTCGACGGCGAGAAGGGCCCCGTCAGGGACGCGGTGCTGCTGAACTCGGCCGCCGCGCTGGTGGCGCTGGAGCCGGGCGACGAGCCCCTGACGGCGCAGATCCGGGCCGGCATGGCGAAGGCCGCCGAGTCCATCGACTCCGGGGCCGCGCGGCGGACGCTGGAGCGCTGGGTCGCCGCCAGCAACAAGTGAGCGCCTCCCCCCCCCGCAGCGGCTGGGATCCTTCCACCGGAACGGGCGCCGGTGCCTTCGGGCGCCGGCGCTCGGCCGTTCACGGCCGTCCCGTCATCCGGACACCGGTTGCGGCCGGCTGATCACGTCCCGTAGATTCCGGTCCAGGTCATGAGTGACAGCCACAAGGCCCCGGCCGGCTGTCCGGCAACCCTCCGTCCGTGGCGGGGTGCCCCGGGTGAGGACCAGGTCGCAGGCAGCGAGGTCTGCGGCAAGCGCGGACCCCTCGCACGCTCCCGCCGAGCGTGGGACCAGGGGTCCTGGTCGTCGAGGGAGCCTTCCGTGAGCAAGCGAATGCGATAGGGCCGCAGAGCCCCGCCTCCGCACACCCCTTATCCCCTCTCCGGCTTCCCCTCTTCGGGATGTCCCCTTCTCCGGCTCGCCCTCCTGTGCCGTCGCCGCGTCCTCAGGCGTGTCCCGGCACGGCCCGCGAATCCGACAGGGGGCTGCCGCCTGTCCTCACGGGAGTTCAGCCATGTCCGTCTCCGTCTCCGCCCCGGTTCCCGGCTCCACCGCCGCCCCCGCCGGGTCCGTCCGCGCCCCGCTGCCCGTCCTGGGCCGGGACGTCACCGTCCCGCTCGTCACCGGCGGCGAGGTCGGCTACGCCGCGCTCGACTACGCGGCCAGCGCCCCGGCCCTCCAGCGGGTCTGGGACGACGTGGCGGCGTACGCGCCCTACTACGGCAGCGTCCACCGTGGCGCCGGCTACCTCTCCCAGCTGTCCACCGACCTCTTCGAGAACGCCCGCAGGACCGTCGCCGAGTTCCTCGACTGCCGTGACACCGACCAGGTGGTCTTCACCCGGTCCACCACCGACTCCCTGAACCTGCTGGCCCGCGCGGTCCCGGACGACTGCCGCGTCTTCGTCTTCGAGACCGAGCACCACGCCTCGCTGCTGCCCTGGGGCGACGCGCGGGTGACCTGCCTCGACGCCCCCCGCAGCCCGGAGCAGGCCGTGGAGGTCCTGGAGCGGGCGCTGGCCGGCCGCGCCCCGCACGGCCCGGCGCTCGTCTGCGTCACCGGCGCCTCCAACGTCACCGGTGAGCTGTGGCCGGTGCGGGAACTGGCCGCCGCGGCCCACGCGCACGGCGCCCGCATCGTCCTGGACGCCGCCCAGCTCGCCCCGCACCACCCGGTGTCGGTGCGCGACCTCGACGTCGACTGGGTCGCCTTCTCCGGCCACAAGCTGTACGCCCCCTTCGGCTCCGGCGTGCTCGCCGGGCGCGCCGACTGGCTGCGCCGGGCGGAGCCGTACCTCGCGGGCGGCGGCGCCAGCCGCACGGTCACACGGCGCAGCGACGGGGGAGTGGAGGTGGAGTGGCACGACACCGCCGCCCGGCACGAGGCCGGCTCCCCGAACGTCATCGGCGCCCACGCCATCGCCTCGGCCTGCAGGGCCCTCACCGAGGCCGGGTTCGACGGCCTGGTCGCCCGCGAGCGGCACCTGGTCCGCGTGGTGCGGGCAGGTCTCGCCGAGATCCCCGGCGTCAGGGTGCTGTCGCTGTTCGGCGACGACGCGCCCCGCGTCGGGGTGATCTCCTTCGTCGTCGAGGGCTGGAACAGCTCCCACCTCGCCGCCGCGCTCTCCGCCGAGTACGGCATCGGCGTCCGGGACGGCCTGTTCTGTGCCCACCCGCTGGTGCGGACGCTGCTCGGCGGCGACCCGCAGGCCCGGGGCGGGTGCGGGTCGCCCGGCACCGCGCCCGGTGAGGCGCCCCCGAGCGCGGTCCGCGTCAGCTTCGGCGCCGGCACGCCCGACGAGCACGTGGAACGCTTCCTGCACGCGGTACGGGAACTCGTGCGGCACGGCGCCAGGTGGGAGTACCGGACGGAGAACGGCCGCTGCGTGCCGGCGGTCTAGGGGTTCTCCGAACACCGCGGCCGGATCCGATCCGATCCGATCCGGCCGCGGCGTCCGGCGCCGGGGGCGCCTGCGACGCCGGACGCCGCGGCTCAGGATTCGGGCTGCTCAGGAGTCGAGCCCGATGGCGAACGCCGCCTCCAGGTCGTGCTGCGAGTACGTGCGGAACGCGACGTGCGTGTCCGTCGCCTCGACGCCCGGGATCTTGCTGATCCGGCCGGGGATGACCTCGGCCAGGTCCTCGTGCTCCCGTACCCGGACGATGGCGATCAGGTCGTACGTGCCGGTGACGGAGAACACCTCGCTCACGCTCTCCAGCGAGGCGATCTGCTCGGCGATCTCGGGGATCCGGTCCACGCTGGTCTTGATGAGCACGATCGCGGTGATCACGGCTGGTTCTCTCCCTCGGGGGCCGGAGCAGGGGCGCAGTTCACTCTAGTCGCCCACCGGTTGCCCACCACCGCCCTTCCGGGGCCGCGCCCGGCGACCGCGGGCCGTCCCGAAGCGGGCCCACGCATAGGCGAAGCCCAGCGCGAAGCCGACCAGGTGGGCCAGATAGGCCACTCCCGGTCCCTGGGACGCCTGCCCCGCCGCCAGCCACTGCAGAGCCAGCCAGAAGGGCAGCACCACCCACGCGGGGAAGCGCAGGGGCAGGAAGAACAGGAACGGGAAGAGACTGGTGACCCGGGCCCGCGGGAACAGGTAGAGAAAGGCGCCGAGGACCGCGGAGATCGCCCCGGACGCGCCCACGAGGGTCTGCCCGGAGGCGGCGTTGGCGGCCGCGTAGCCCACCAGGGCCAGGTAGCCGCAGCCGACGTAGAACAGCGTGAACTGGATGCGGCCCATGCGCTCCTCGGTCATCGCCCCGAAGACGTAGAGGAAGAGCATGTTGCCGAGCAGATGCACCCAGCTGCCGTGCACGAACAGGGCCGTGGCCGGGGTGAGCGCGGCCGCCGCGGAGCCCTGGAACAGATCGGCGGGGACCACACCCCAGCGCAGGAAGTAGGACCGTTGGGCGGCGAGCAGTTCCTCGCCGGAGCCGTACGCCGGATCGAGTCCGGCCGCCGGGCCGGTCAGGAAGACCAGGCAGCACCCCGCGATCAGGGCGTACGTCACGGGCGCGGGCGTGCCCCGCACCGCCCGGACGGCCCGCGCCCACCTGCCGGCCGCCGTGTTCGGGTTGCTGATCACGAACACAGAGCATGGCGTAACCGGACGCAACCGCACAGACCGCCTCGCCGCGGTGGACGGGCAGGCGGCGACCGACCGCCACCCCGTAGGGTTACGGCCACACGCACCAGGGAAGCTGGCGCAGACGGACACGAGAAGGAAGCGAACAGCGACGATGACGGTTCCCCTGCCGACCGCCACGACCCGGTGGCGCTGCACCCTCTGCGGCAACCTGACCCGCTTCGACGTGACGCGCTCGTCGAAGGTCGTCGAGTACGTGCACCTGGACCTGGCCGGCGAGCCCACGGTCGAGGAGCGCGAGGTGGTCAATGAGACCGTCGAATCGGTGCGGTGCCGCTGGTGCAACGCCGTGGACCAGGTGGAACTCGTGGACAGGCCGGGCGCCGGCTCCTGAGCGGAGCGGGCCCGCACAGGGGGTCCCCGAGGGGGCCCGCACAGGCATTGGGGTGACGGATGGCGGAGACGCGAGGCGGGGGGCCGGACGACGGCACCGCTGAGGTGCTCGACCGCCCGCTGCCCGAAGGGGTGCGCCGCCGGGTCGTCCACATCGTGTCCGACGGGTTCGGCGCGCTGACCGTGGGCGAGCTGCCCGCGCAGCTGCGGCAGTACGCCCGGTTCACCCCGACGCGCCGGGCGAAGTTCGCGGGCAACGCCATGGCGGCGGCGCTGGAGACCGATCCGCTGTTCCGGCAGCGCATCGGCGAGAAGTTCAAGGAGGCGCAGCCGGAGCTGTGCTCCGCTCTCGACTCCGGCTCGCCGCCCCCGGCCGCGGACCCGCTCGACGTCGCGGCCGCGGCCTACGTGCTGCGGCCGGCGGGCTGGGTCAAGCTGGTGACCGCGGCCGGCGAGGAGGCCCTGCGGGCCCACGCCGAACGCGCCGACGAGGAGAGCCGGGCGGAGCTGGAGCGGCTGCGCGCCGAACTGGCCGCGGCCCGCGAGCAGACCAGGGCCGAGACCGAGCGGCTGCGGGCCGAGCTGGACCAGGCCCGCAAGGACGCCGAGTCGCTGCACCGCAGACTGCGTGCCGCGCTCAGCGACGTCAAGCGGGGCGAGGCCGCGCTGCGCAAGGCGCGGGGCGAGACGGAGACGGTGCGGGCCGAGGGCCAGGCGCAGGTGTCGGCCGCCGAGAGCGAGGCGCGGCGGGTCAAGGCGCGCCTGGCCGAGGCCGAGGCGGCCCTGGAGGCCACCCGCCGGGCCACCCGCGAGGGCCGCAGCGTCGAGGACATGCGGTTGCGGCTGCTGCTGGACACGGTGCTGGACGCCGCTCAGGGCCTGCGCCGGGAACTGGCGCTGCCGCCGGTGTCCGTGCGGCCCGCGGAGACCGTGGACGCCGTCGAGCCGGGGCGGATGAGCCCCAAGGACATCGCGGCCCGTGCGCTGTCGGAGCACGACCCGGCGATACTCGACCAGCTCCTCGCGCTGCCCCAGGCGCATCTGGTCGTCGACGGCTACAACGTCACCAAGACCGGCTATCCGCAGATGCCGCTGGAGAAGCAGCGGCTCAGACTGCTCGGCCAGCTCTCCCAGCTCGCCGCGCAGACCGGCGCGGAGGTCACCTGCGTCTTCGACGGGGCGGAGCTCGTGGCGCCGGTGCTGCTCGCGCCGCCGCGCGGGGTGCGGGTGCTGTTCTCCAAACCCGGCGTCACCGCCGACGAGTTGATCCGGCAGCTCGTGCGCGCCGAGCCGCCGGGCCGGCCGGTCGTCGTCGCCTCCACCGACCGCGAGGTGGCCGACGGGGTCGCCAGGGCCGGCGCGCGGCCGGTGGCGTCGGCCGTGCTACTGAAGCGTTTCTCCCGGGCATGACGTGAATTCCCACCCGGCATGGCCCTTGTCGTGAAAGCCCCTTGAGTGGCGTACGCCCCCAGTGCAACGTACCTGCTCATTGCCCGAATTGGCGGCAGCCTGGTGCGACGTACGGTCAATATTGCATTACCGCACGTGAGTTCAGAGAAAAATATGTATGGCATGAAGGAGTTTTTCCGGCTCAGGATTTGAACTGATCACAGCCGGGTCACTAGGGTCTGGGCTCGAACCTCCGCACGGGTGACCACTCACATGGGGTGAGTGGCGGCGGAGGGGCACCGCCCACCGGCGTGTCGGTAGGCGGCTGAAGGAAGAAGGAGCTCGCCCCCGTGGCGTCCCACCGTCGACCCAAGCAGCCGAGCCGCGCACGTGTGACCGTGCTGACCACCGCAGCCGCCGCTGCCGTCGCCCTGAGCGCCCAGGCCGCCAACGCCGCGCCGAGCGAGAAGCCGAGCAAGGACGAGGTCAAGGCCAAGGTCGACCAGCTCTACGAGCAGGCGGAGCAGGCCACCGAGAAGTACAACGGGGCCAAGGAGAAGCAGGAGAAGCTCCAGAAGGAGATCTCCACCATCCAGGACAACGTCGCCCGCGGCCAGGAGGAGCTCAACAAGCTCCGCGACGGCCTCGGTTCGATGGCGGCCGGCCAGTACCGCTCCGGCGGCATCGACCCGTCCCTCCAGCTCTTCCTGTCCTCGGACCCCGACGACTACCTCGACAAGGCCTCCACGCTCGACCAGTTGAGCAGCCAGCAGGTCGACGCGCTGAAGAAGATCCAGGACAAGCAGCGCGAACTCGCCCAGGAGCGGGCCGAGGCCACCGAGAAGCTCAAGGACCTCGCCACCACCCGCACCGAGCTCGGCAAGAAGAAGAAGGAAGTCCAGGGCAAGCTCGCCGAAGCCCAGAAGCTCCTCAACTCCCTGACGGCGAAGGAGAAGGCGGAGCTCACCGCCGAGCAGGCACGAGCCACGCGCGCCAGCGAGCGCACCGTCCTGAACGGCTCCGACAGCTCCGCCTCCGGCCGGGCCGCGGCGGCCTTCTCCGCCGCCCAGAGCAGGCTCGGCTCGCCCTACGTCTACGGCGCCACCGGCCCGTCCTCCTTCGACTGCTCGGGCCTGACCTCCTGGGCGTACGCGCAGGCCGGCGTCGGCATCCCGCGCACCTCCGAGTCGCAGGCGAACATCGGCACCCGGATCTACTCCATGAGCGACCTGCGCGTCGGCGACCTGGTGTTCTTCTTCAACGACCTGCACCACGTCGGGCTGTACGCCGGCAACGGCCAGGTGCTCCACGCCCCGCGCACCGGCACCGTCGTCCGCTACGAGTCGATGGGCACCATCGGCGGCCCGTTCATGTTCGGCGTCCGGGTCTGACCCGGACCGCTGCGCGACCAGGCCGCGATGCCGCCCGAACGGGCGAAAAATCCGCGGTGCGCCGACCCCACGCCCCGCCCGTGACCTGCGTCTGAGGCGGGGTGTCGCGTTCACGGGCCCGCCGGCGGCTTTGGCCGCCGAGTGACGGCGCGGCTACTGTCTGGCGCGTTTCCCCACCGCCGGGGGCTCTGCCGTCCGGCGCCCGGGGAAGCGGTCCTGTCCGCCAGCGGAAGGAGCACCGCCGCCCGTGGGGTCCCATCGCCGTCCTGCACCGTCCGGGTCCGACCGGGGCGCCACGGCCGCCCTGTGCGCCCTGTCCGCCGCGGCCGCGGTCCTCGGAGCCGTCCCGGCCGCCGCCGCGCCGCACGACGGCACCCGCGCCGAGGTGGACCGGCTCTACCAGGAGGCCGAGAAGGCGACCGAGGCGTACAACAGGGCCGGGGAACGCGCCGGCACGCTGCGCCGGCGGGCGCGCGACGCCCAGGACCGCGTCGCCCGGCAGCAGCAGCGCGTCAACACCCTGCGGGAGAGGCTCGGTTCGGTCGCAGGGGCCCAGTACCGCGCCGGCGGCGTCGACCCCCACCTCGCCCTGCTGTTCTCCGACGACCCGGCCGACTACCTCGACAGGGCGACCGCGCTCGACCGGATCGCCGACCGCCAGGCCGGCGAGCTGAGGAACCTGAGGTCGGCCCTGCGCGAACTCGCCCAGGAGCGCGCCGAGGCCCGCGGCGCCCTCGCCGAACTGACCAGGAGCCGCAGGTCCGCCGCCGCGCACCGGCGGACGGTCGAGGCGAAGCTCGCCCGGGCCCGGCAGCTGCTCGGTTCGCTGACCGGCGAGGAGCGGGCGGCCTACGGCCGGGCCTCCCGCTTCGGCCGCCACGGCCTCGGCGGCCCCGCCGCGTCGGGCCGCGCGGCGCTCGCGGTCGCCGCCGCCCGCGCCGCCCTCGGCCGCCCCTACGTCTGGGGCGCCAACGGCCCGTCCGGCTTCGACTGCTCGGGCCTCACGCAGTGGGCGTACGCGCAGGCCGGCGTCCAGTTGCCGCGCACCTCGCAGGAGCAGCGGCGCGCCGGCCGGCGGATCCCGCTGTCCCAGGCGCGGCCCGGCGACCTCGTCGTGTACCGGTCCGACGCCGGGCACGTCGCCCTGTACGTCGGCGGCGGCCGCGTCATCCACGCCCCCCACCCCGGCGCGCCGGTGCGCTACGACCCGGTGGACATGATGCCGGTCTCGTCGGTGACCAGGGTCTGAGGGCGCGGCCGCCGCACCGTACGATCGGCCCATGGCAGCCGGCGGACGGGCGAGGTGCGCACTGGTGGCGCTCTGCCTGCTGCCGGCGTCGCTGACGGCCTGCGGCGAGCGGTCCACGACGGACCCGGCCCGGGACGCGGTGCAGCGGGTCCTCGACCGGC
Source organism: Streptomyces sp. NPDC003697 (assembly GCF_053587115.1). Lineage (NCBI taxonomy): Bacteria > Bacillati > Actinomycetota > Actinomycetes > Kitasatosporales > Streptomycetaceae > Streptomyces > Streptomyces sp. NPDC003697. The sequence continues at coordinate 6,334 of NZ_JBSFNN010000080.1, read as the reverse complement.
GGGCGGCGGCGGTCCTGCGCCACGACGAGGCGGCGTACGCGGCCACCGGCATCCGCACCCCGTACGCGAACCTGCGGGCCCTGCCCCTGTCGGCCTTCTCCTACCGGCTGACCGGACTGCGCCGCAGCGGCGCCACCGCCACCGCCGAGGCGCGGCTCAGCTACCGGGTGCGCGGGTACGACACGGCGCCCGTGACCGTCGGCCGCACGCTGGCCCTGTCCACCGGCGCCGACGGCGCCTGGTCCGTCGACTCCGACCGGCCCGCGAGGAAGGCGCCCCAGCAACTGTGGGACCAGGGCGCGGTGTCGGTCGTGCGCGGGAGGCACAGCCTCGTCCTCGGGGTGGGGCAGAGCGGCGGGGCGCTGCGCCGCTACGCGGGTCTGGCCGACCGCGCCGTGCCCGCGGTGTCGGACGCCTGGGGCACGGACTGGAGCCGGCAGGTCGTCGTGCTCGTCCCCGAGTCCCTGGAGGGGATGGCCGGGCTGCTCGGCTCGCCCGCCTCGGACTACCGCGGGATCGCCGCCGTCACCACCGGCGAGGCCGGCGTGGCGAAGCAGGGGGCCGCCCGGCCGGGGTCCGGGTCCGGGCCGGGCCGGACGCCCGCCGACCGGATCGTCGTCAACCCCGACGCATACGGGGTGCTCGGCTCGTTCGGCCGGCAGGTGGTCCTCACCCACGAGACCGCGCACGTCGCCACCCGCGCCCACACCGATCGGGCCACGCCGCTGTGGCTGTCCGAGGGGTACGCCGACTGGGCCGGCTACCGGGGCAGCGACCGCACACCGGGCCAGGTGGCGCCGGAACTGCGGCGGGCCGTGTCGCAGGGGCAGGTGCCGACCGCGCTGCCGCCCGACGCGGACTTCGGCTTCACCGGCGACCCCACCCGGCTGTCCCGGGCCTACGAGGGCGGCTGGCTGGCCTGCCGGCTGATCGCCGAGCGCTGGGGCGAGGCCCGTCTGGACGCGTTCTACCGGGCGGTGGGCACGCACGGGAAGAGGGCAGGCGCCGTCGAGGACGCGATGGCGAAGGTACTGGGGACGGACCCCGGGACGTTCACCGCGCAGTGGCGGCAGTACCTGCGGACGCGACTGCGCTGACCCGTCAGGAGCGCCCCGAGCGCTGCCCGCCCGTCTCCTGCCGCCGTCCGTCCGGCGACGGCCCGGCGGGGACGCGCGCGACCCGATCGGGCGGAGCGGGGGGTGCCGCCGCGGCGGCCGTGGAGCGCCACAGCTCCCGTGCGGCGGACAGGGCGGCGGCGACCAGCAGGCCGTCCCGGAGGAACAGCAGGGCGACGCCGAGCGGGGCGCCGGCGACGACGTCCGTGAAGAAGACCGGGAACTCCAGCGTGGTCACCGGGGCCGCCGCCAGCACCAGCCGGGTCGGCAGCCGCATCCGGCCGCTGCCCAGGCACCGGCAGACGGCCGCCAGCCCGACCAGCCACACCAGGTACTGCGGGCTGATCACCCGGCTGGCGACCGTGAACAGCAGCACCGCCGTGAACACGGCGTCCGCGGGCGTGTGGGGCAGGACGGCGCCCGTCCGCCCCGCGCGCAGCCGCCACGCCAGCAGCCACCCGGTGACCGCGCCGGTGAGGACCAGGGACGCGGTGCTCACCACCGCGACGTACGGGCCGGCGAACTCCAGCGAGCCGTAGGAGAAGACCACCCGCCCGCTCCAGCCGGCGTACCGGGCCACGTGCAGGACGAGCCCGCCCAGCGACTCCACCTCCGTGCCCCGGTCGCGCTGCGACGTCCAGAAGGACAGCGCGCCGGGCAGGGTGAGCGTGAACAGCGCGGTCCCGACGGCCACGGTGACCGCCGCCGCGCCCCACATCCGGTACCGGTCCCGGCCTAGGACACCGGCCAGCGCGAGCGCCGGCCACACCTTCAGCAGCGCCCCGAGCCCGGCCAGCACGCCCGCCGCCCGGGGATGCCGGGCGCCGGCGAGCAGTGCCGCCACCGCCACCGCGGTCACCATGACGTCGTAGCGCGCGTACACAGTCGGGCCGAGCAGCGCGACGCCCGCCACCCACGTCCCGGCGCCGCGCCGCGACCGGCCGGGACTCCGGGCCGCGCGCAGCAGCAGGCAGAGCACCGCCAGGTCGGCCAGGCACGCCAGCACGAAGAAGGCGCTGGCGTAGCCCAGGAAGGGCAGGGCGGCAGGGGAGAGGACGGCGAGTGCGGCGCCCGGCGGATACTGCCAGGTGACGTCGCCGAGGGGGAAGCCGCCCTGCCGCAGCACCTCGTACCACCCCCGGTAGATCACCGACACGTCCACGGTGACGTCCGGGCCGGGGAACACGAGCACCCTCAGGACGCACAGCAGCAGCACCAGCCGGGTCGCGCCCCACGCCGCGAGCAGCACCACCGGACTCCGCCCCACGCCCGCCTTGTCCACTCGGCTGCCCTTCATCCGTTCTCAGCGGTTTTCGCACGTTCCACACGTTCCGGGTCTTTCGCGTGCCGAGGCACATGATCCCCGGCGGCCCCGGCGCGGGCCGTCAGGCACGGCCGCGGAGGGCGGCAGCGGGGGGTTGGATAGGGTCGGCGGCGATGCGAAAGACCCTCATCGTGACCAACGACTTCCCGCCCCGCCCGGGCGGGATCCAGGCGTTCCTGCACAACATGGCGCTCCGGATGGATCCCGGGCGCCTGGTCGTCTACGCCTCCACCTGGAAGCGCAGCCGGGAGGGGATCGAGGCCACCGCCGCCTTCGACGCCGACCAGCCCTTCACCGTCGTGCGCGACCGGACGACGATGCTGCTGCCGACACCCGCCGTGACCCGGCGCGCCGTCGGGCTGCTGCGCGAACACGGCTGCTCCTCGGTGTGGTTCGGGGCCGCCGCCCCGCTCGGGCTGATGGCGCCGGCGCTGCGCCGGGCGGGCGCCGGGCGGCTGGTGGCCACCACCCACGGCCACGAGGCCGGCTGGGCCCAACTGCCCGCCGCACGCGGCCTCCTGCGCCGGATCGGCCAGTCGACGGACACCCTGACCTACCTCGGCGAGTACACCCGCTCCCGGATAGCCGGCGCGCTGACGCCGGAGGCGGCCGGCCGCATGGTCCAGCTGCCGCCCGGCGTCGACGAGAAGACCTTCCACCCGGGGTCGGGCGGCGACGAGGTGCGGGCCCGGCTCGGGCTCGCCGACCGGCCGGTGGTCGTGTGCGTCTCGCGCCTGGTGCCGCGCAAGGGCCAGGACACCCTCATCCGCGCCATGCCCCGCATCCTGGCCGCCGAGCCGGACGCGGTCCTGCTCGTCGTCGGCGGCGGGCCGTACGGAAGTGAGCTGCGCCGCCTCGCGCGGGAGACCGGGGTCGCCGGCTCGGTGCGGTTCACCGGCGCGGTGCCGTGGGAGGAGCTGCCCGCCCACTACGGCGCCGGGGACGTCTTCGCCATGCCGTGCCGCACCCGGCGCGGCGGGCTCGACGTCGAGGGACTGGGCATCGTCTACCTGGAGGCGTCCGCGACCGGGCTGCCCGTCGTCGCCGGCGACTCCGGCGGCGCGCCCGACGCCGTGCTCGACGGCGAGACCGGCTGGGTGGTGCGTGGCGGCGCGCCCGAGGAGGCCGCCGACCGCATCGTCACCCTCCTCCAGGACGCCGGGCTGCGGCGCCGGATGGGGGAGCGGGGGCGGGAGTGGGTGGAGGAGAAATGGCGCTGGGACCTGCTGGCGCGGCGGCTGGAGGAACTGCTCTGAGGGCGGGTGGAGCGGACAGAGGTACGACCCGAGCGCGCGGCAACCGAAGTGCGCCCCCGCTCCCGAGAGCGGTCACTGGTTCGATCGTCACGCCGTCCCACCCTTCCGGCACTGCCGCAGTAAATGCGTACACCTCGCCCCGGCGGCCGGAATGGTCCGCCGCAGGTGGGGATGATCACCGTAGGGCTCCCCGCAGTAAATCCGGCATTTACTGCGGTAGTTCTTCCGGTTTCCGCTGGGCGGCTGCGGTGAGCTGGGCGGCCAGATTCTTGAGCGCCTGCCGCAGTTCGTCGGGATGGTGGATGGTGAAGGGCCACTCCAGGGAGGCGAGCATGTGGGCCATGCCGTCCAGCCGTTCTGCCCGTGCGTGCATGAGAACGCCAGTGGGCTGGGCAGTGAGGGTCACCGCTGAGCGAGGCAGCCGGCGAGCGATCTCATCGAGGGGGCCATGGATAGTCACCCCGACCTGCCAGCGGTAGGGCCCCTGAGCGAGGGTCGAGGTCAAGTGGGCGACGGGGTCGAAGCCGTCGGGTGCGATGAAGCGGTCGGTTCGGGGGTTGACGGAGGTGATGCGGTCGATGCGGAAGGTCCGCAGGCTGTCGCGGAGGTGGTCGTGGCCGACGACGTACCAGCGACCGGTGTGGAAGACCACTCCGTAGGGGTCGATGTCGCGTTCGGTGTGTTCCTGGCGCCAGGACTGGTGGTGGATGCCGACGGTCGTGCGGGCGCGGGAGGCCTGGGCCAGTGCCAGCAGGACGCCGGTTCCGGGTGTCTGCCCGATTACGGCGTCGGCGGTGAAGGACAGGGTCTCCCGCATGGCGGCGAGCGGTTCGCGCAGGGCGTGCGGGAGAACCCGCTCGATCTTGGCCAAGGCACCGGCATTGGCCGGCGCGGCGGTGCCCATGCCCAGACGTTCTGCCGCGAGCAGGCCAAGGACGACGGCGAGGGCCTCGTCATTGGTGAGGACCAGAGGTGGCATGCGGTAGCCGCGGGCCAGTCGGTAGCCGCCGTAGCGGCCGCGTTCGGCCTCCACGGGGATGCCCAAGTGGCGTAGGTGGGCCGTGTAACGGCGCACGGTGCGGACGTCGGTGTCCAGGCGGTCGGCCAGCTCCGTCCCGGTGAGCCGGGCGTTGGACTGGAGGAGTTCCAGCAGGGTCAGCACACGGGTGAGGGGATGCGACATCGATCACTCGGCATTTCAGGGCGGATTCTGTCCTGTATCGACTTTACGCTCCCCGCAGCACCTACTTCTGGGAGATCACATGGCCAACTTCGTACTCGTTCCCGGCGCCTGGCTCGGGGCGTGGGCCTGGGAAGACACCGCCCGCGCTCTGCGGGAACGCGGCCATACGGCGCTACCGCTGACACTGACCGGCCTGGCCGAGCACGCAGACCAGGGCGGCCCCCAGACGGACCTGGAAACACACATCGCGGACATCACGGGATTCGTCGAGCGGAACGATCTGCGCGGCATAACGCTGGTCGCCCACAGCTACGCGGCTGCCCCGGTGACCGGGGCAGCCGGACGTCTCGGCGACCGCCTGGAGCGCGTGATCTACGTGGACAGCGCCCCGTTCGCCGCAGGCATGTGCATGCTCGACCTCATGCCACCGCAGGCAGCGGACCAGCTGCGCCGGCAGGTCGACGCTTCCGGCGACGGGTGGCGGCTACCGATGCCGCCCTTTGAGGTCTTGGGCTTGTCCAGCAGCCTCGACGGGCTCGATGGGGGCCAGCGGAACGCTCTGCGCACGCGTGCCACCCCTCAGCCGTTCGGCACTTTCACCCAGCGTCTCGCCGGCCCGGCCGAGCCCGGTCCCGGTGTGGACCGTGTCCTGATCGCCTGCCGTGACTTCACGGGGCTGCTGGATGTCGAGGTGCCGATGCTGGCCTACCTGAACCAGCCGCCATGGCGGCGCTTCGACCTGCCCACCGGGCACTGGCCAATGCTCTCCGTGCCCGCCGAACTGGCCCGCGTCCTCGACGAGGCCGTCTCCTGACCGCGTCGGCCGAGAGGCACAGCCCGACGCCTGACCAGGAGAAGCATCCGCACGCTGCGGGCCCGCGCGCAGGCCCTGGCGAGCCCACTCCGACTCATCGCGGCTCGGGGAGAAGAACAGATGCCGCTCATACGCTGTGATCAGCCGCTTGAACCGTGGACACGCGGTCCGTTCAATCGATGTCACAACCCACCCCGGGCCCCAGACGACGCGCAACACCACCACCAACGACACTGGGCCGAATGGGTGACGGGCGACGAGCGCCCAGGCCTTCAGGACCATCCCGTTGCCTCTTTGGCGCGTATCTCGGTCACACCCCAGGGACGGGGACGGCGTGCGGCCCGTCACGCCCACGGACGGGGACGGGGCTCGGTCCGTCAGGCCGCGGATTGAGGCGCCCGGGCCGTCAGGCCAGGGGCGGCGAAGCAAACGGCCCGGTCTGCGCACCACGGACGGCGACGGCGCGCGGCCCCGTCCGTCAGGCCACGGACGGGGACGGCGCTCGGTCCGTCAGGCCACGGACGGCGACGGCGCCCGCGCCCGGCCCCCCGCGCCACGGACGGCGACTACGAGAAGGGCTGGACGAAGACGTTCAACTACATCCAGCTCAACAAGGGCACGAACACCATCAAGATCTCGTGC
>NZ_JBSFNN010000079.1:0-32374 GCF_053587115.1 Streptomyces sp. NPDC003697 | reverse complement strand
GGGCGTGGAGGCGCAGCTGGCGCCAGTGCTCCGACTCCAGCAACGCCCACTCGTCGTACCAGCCGGGCAGGAGATCGGCCGAGACCCCGCAGGGAGGCGGCCCGTTCCTGTGTGCGAGCCCGGGGAACCTCAGTCCCGGGCCTCGGCCAGCAGCTTCTGGATCCGGCTCACGCCCTCGACCAGGTCCTCGTCACCGAGGGCGTAGGACAGCCGCAGGTAGCCGGGGGTGCCGAACGCCTCACCGGGGACGACCGCGACCTCGGCCTCCTCCAGGATCAGCGCGGCCAGCTCCACGGAGTTCTGCGGCCGCGTGCCGCGGATCTCCTTGCCGATCAGCGCCTTCACCGACGGGTAGGCGTAGAAGGCGCCCTCCGGCTCCGGGCAGACCACGCCGTCGATCTCGTTGAGCATCCGCACGATGGTCCTGCGGCGCCGGTCGAAGGCCTCGCGCATCGTGGCGACCGCCTCCAGGTCGCCGGAGACCGCGGCCAGGGCGGCCACCTGGGCGACGTTCGACACGTTCGACGTGGCGTGGGACTGCAGGTTCGTCGCGGCCTTCACCACGTCCTTCGGGCCGATGACCCAGCCCACGCGCCAGCCGGTCATGGCGTACGTCTTGGCGACGCCGTTGACCACGATGCACTTGTCGCGCAGCTCCGGCAGCAGGGTCGGCAGGGACACCGAGGCGGCGTCGCCGTAGACCAGGTGCTCGTAGATCTCGTCGGTGAGCACCCACAGGCCGTGCTCCACGGCCCAGCGGCCGATGGCCTCGGTCTCGGCCTGGGAGTAGACCGCGCCGGTCGGGTTGGACGGCGAGACGAAGAGCACCACCTTCGTCTTCTCGGTGCGGGCGGCCTCCAGCTGCTCCACGCTGACGCGGTAGCCGGTGGTCTCGTCGGCGACGACCTCCACCGGCACGCCGCCGGCCAGGCGGATCGACTCCGGGTAGGTCGTCCAGTACGGCGCCGGCACGATGACCTCGTCACCGGGGTCGAGGATCGCGGCGAAGGCCTCGTAGATGGCCTGCTTGCCACCGTTGGTGACCAGGATCTGTGCGGCCTCGGGCTCCCAGCCGGAGTCGCGCAGCGTCTTGGCGGCGATCGCGGACTTCAGCTCGGGCAGGCCGCCGGCCGGCGTGTAGCGGTGGTACTTGGGGTTCCTGCAGGCCTCGACCGCGGCCTCGACGATGTAGTCCGGGGTCGGGAAGTCGGGCTCACCGGCGCCGAAGCCGATCACCGGGCGCCCGGCGGCCTTGAGGGCCTTGGCCTTGGCATCCACGGCGAGAGTGGCGGACTCGGAGATCGCGCCGACTCGGGCGGAGACCCGGCGCTCGGTGGGAGGGGTTGCAGCGCTCATACCGTCCATCGTCCCAGACGCGAAACGCACGGGGGACACGGGTTTCACGGATTGAGCAGGAAGGGGCGGCAAGGGGACGGAACGTGGAACACCCGTCCGGATCCGGGCTCCCGTCAGGGCGATCTTCGGCCCCGGCGGCCCGGACGGGCGCTTTCTGTTCGACGACCGGCGCCGGACCACGTACACTCACACCTCGTTGGCCTTCAGCAGCCGCCGCCGCAACCGGTGCACGCCGAGCACCCGGGCGGATGCGGTACGTTGGGGGACACACAAAGGGTCGTAGCTCAATTGGTAGAGCACTGGTCTCCAAAACCAGCGGTTGGGGGTTCAAGTCCCTCCGGCCCTGCTACACACACTTTCGCCAGGATGTGTGCGCGTGTACGTACAGCAATGCACCGCCGTGCGGCTCCGACCGGGCGCGGCACGGCCACGACCCGGGACCAGGTGAGGACGAATGACGGACGCCGTGGGCTCCATCGACACGCCTGATGCCCAGGACGAGGTGTCGGAGTCCAAGAAAAAGGGCCGCAAGGGCGGGAAGCGCGCCAAGAAGGGCCCGCTGAAGCGTCTTGCCCTCTTCTACCGTCAGATCATCGCGGAACTCCGCAAGGTCGTCTGGCCGACGCGCCACCAGATGACGTCGTACACCACCGTGGTGATCTTCTTCGTTGTCATCATGATCGCTCTGGTGACCGTGATTGACTATGGGCTCGACCACGCGGCCAAGTACGTCTTCGGCTGAGCCAAGAGCGAAGGGCGCCGTGGATCCCGGCGCCCCTTTTCGCATGTTCCACCCCTATGTATCCAGGAAGAAGCAGCCACCGTGTCTGACCCGAACCTGAACGACGCCATCGAGCCGAACGAGTCCGCGGATGACGAGCTCGACATCGTCGAGGGCGCGGACGAGGTCGACGAGGCCGAGGCTGTCGAAGCCGCCGCGGGCGAGCCGGCCGAGCAGGCCGCCGTCCACGTCGAGGACGAGGCCGGCGAGGGCGAGGGCGCCGAGAGCGAGCCGGAGGCCGAGGGCGCCGAGAGCGAGCCGGAGGCCGAGGGCGCCGAGAGCGAGCCGGAGGCCGAGGTGGACCCGGTCACCAAGCTCCGCGAGGAACTGCGCACCCTGCCCGGCGAGTGGTACGTCATCCACACCTACGCCGGCTACGAGAAGCGCGTGAAGGCCAACCTGGAGCAGCGCGCCGTCTCGCTGAACGTCGAGGACTTCATCTACCAGGCCGAGGTGCCCGAGGAAGAGATCGTCCAGATCAAGAACGGCGAGCGCAAGACCGTCCGGCAGAACAAGCTGCCTGGTTACGTCCTCGTCCGCATGGACCTGACGAACGAGTCCTGGGGCGTCGTCCGCAACACGCCCGGCGTGACGGGCTTCGTCGGCAACGCCTACGACCCCTACCCGCTGTCCCTCGACGAGATCGTCAAGATGCTCGCCCCGGAGGCGGAGGAGAAGGCCGCCCGCGAGGCCGCCGAGGCCGAGGGCAAGCCGGCTCCGCAGCGCAAGGTCGAGGTCCAGGTGCTGGACTTCGAGGTCGGCGACTCGGTCACCGTCACCGACGGTCCGTTCGCCACGCTGCAGGCGACCATCAACGAGATCAACCCCGACTCGAAGAAGGTCAAGGGCCTGGTGGAGATCTTCGGCCGCGAGACGCCGGTCGAGCTCTCCTTCGACCAGATCCAGAAGAACTGAGGTTCTTCCCCACCGACCACTTCCGAGCAGGTCAGTCCGGTTGCCAAAGCCGGTCTGACCTGCTCGGTTTTTGGCCGCGCATGGATACCCGTTATCGTTGTGCGGTATGCCTCCATCCGGATGTTCCGTTCGATTGCGGACGGTCTGGCAGGTGGATGGGGGCGAAACACTCTCACTAGGACCCGGAGAGAGCACATGCCTCCCAAGAAGAAGAAGGTCACGGGGCTCATCAAGCTCCAGATCCAGGCCGGCGCCGCCAACCCGGCTCCGCCGGTCGGCCCGGCGCTGGGTCAGCACGGCGTCAACATCATGGAGTTCTGCAAGGCCTACAACGCCGCGACCGAGTCGCAGCGCGGCTGGGTCATCCCGGTGGAGATCACGGTCTACGAGGACCGTTCCTTCACCTTCATCACCAAGACGCCGCCGGCCGCGAAGATGATCCTGAAGGCCGCCGGTATCGAGAAGGGCTCCGGCGAGCCGCACAAGACCAAGGTCGCCAGGATCACCGAGGCCCAGGTCCGCGAGATCGCCCAGACCAAGCTGGACGACCTCAACGCCAACGACCTGGACGCCGCCGCGAAGATCATCGCCGGCACCGCCCGGTCCATGGGTGTCACGGTCGAGGGCTGAACGCCACCCTCGTAGAACATCGCGGCAGTCACCGCTGCCGCCCGTGGAAGGGCCTGCTCGGCCCGTACCACGCCTCCTTTCAGAACACACAGGAGCAGTTGTGAGCAAGCGCAGCAAGGCTCTCCGCGCTGCGGACGCCAAGGTCGACCGGGAGAAGCTGTACGCCCCGCTCGAGGCCGTCCGTCTCGCCAAGGAGACCTCCACGACCAAGTTCGACGGCACCGTCGAGGTCGCCTTCCGTCTGGGTGTCGACCCGCGCAAGGCCGACCAGATGGTCCGTGGCACCGTGAACCTCCCGCACGGCACCGGCAAGACCGCCCGGGTCCTGGTCTTCGCGACCGGCGACCGTGCCGAGGCCGCTCGTGCCGCGGGCGCCGACATCGTCGGCGCCGACGAGCTGATCGACGAGGTGTCGAAGGGCCGTCTGGACTTCGACGCCGTCGTCGCCACCCCGGACCTCATGGGCAAGGTCGGCCGCCTCGGCCGAGTCCTCGGCCCGCGTGGTCTGATGCCGAACCCGAAGACCGGCACCGTCACCCCCGATGTCGTCAAGGCCGTCACCGAGATCAAGGGCGGCAAGATCGAGTTCCGCGTCGACAAGCACTCGAACCTGCACTTCATCATCGGCAAGACGTCGTTCGACGACGACAAGCTGGTGGAGAACTACGGCGCCGCGCTGGAGGAGATCCTCCGTCTGAAGCCGTCCGCCGCCAAGGGCCGCTACATCAAGAAGGCCGCCATCAGCACCACGATGGGCCCCGGCGTTCCGATCGACCCGAACCGCACCCGCAACCTCCTCGTCGAGGAGGACCCGGCCGCGGTCTGAGCCTGACGGCTCGCCCAGTCGGCGACGGGCCCCGCACCTGCTCCAGGTGCGGGGCCCGTCCCCTTTCCGCAGGACTTCCCCACCCGCCGCCGGTGCGCTGCGCCGGCATGCGCAGCACGGCCGTCGCACAGGGGGATCCGATGACGAGGACGACCGTGCGCCGCGTGACGGCGCCGATCGCGATGGTCGCCGCGCTGACGGGCACGGCCGCGTGCGACTCCGCCGAGCCCGGCGCGCACGACGGCAGGGCCGGCCGGCACGTCCCGCGCGTCAGCCCCGCCGCCCTGGCGGCCCTGCGCTCCGCCGACCGCTCCACGGGCCGGGCCGCCGGCTGAAGGCACGGTCACCCAGGCCGGCGTGACCACCGAGACCGTCGACTGATCAACGACCGCGACCTGCTGGTCAGGCCCTCCACGGCGCGGACGGCCATGGGGCAGACGACTCGGACGGCCCACTACACCGACTACGGCGTGGGGGTCTCCGTCCCCGCATCGCCGGCGGACGACACCGAGGACTTCCGGGACCTGCTGAAACAGCGGGGCGGGGCCGGCCTGCCGCCCTCCAAGTGAGCCGGCGGCCTCCCGGGCCGGCCGGTCGCCGCGCGCTGCCGCTCGTCCGGCATCGACGCGTGGCCGGGACCCGGCCAAGGGCGCGAAGGACCCCGGCCGGACGGGATTTGCCTGCCCGCGCCCCGTTCGCGTACTCTCCTACCGAAGCCAAAGACCGCTGGTCGTTGCCGTGCCCTCGAAGGAGGCGCGGTGGCCGAAGGATCCGCTGAACTGCGGACGACCCGCGCAGGTGACTGTGGAAGTACTCCCGGAATGCACGCGCCACGCTGCGTGTGTGGCCGGTCGAGTCCGCCCCGAGCGCCTGCGCCGGGGCGTTTCGTTTTCCCCAGTCCTCCTTCGGGTCCGCGCGGTCAGAATCACCCGGAAGGAGGCCGAGGCTCTATGGCGAGGCCCGACAAGGCTGCCGCGGTGGCCGAGTTGACGGAGCAGTTCCGCAACTCCAGCGCCGCCGTGCTGACCGAGTACCGCGGTCTCACCGTGGCGCAGCTCAAGACGCTGCGCCGGTCGCTCGGTGAGAACGCCCACTACTCCGTGGTGAAGAACACGCTGACCAAGATTGCGGCCAACGAGGCCGGGATCACGACGCTGGACGACCTGTTCCACGGTCCGACGGCTGTCGCCTTCGTCACCGGTGACCCGGTGGAGTCGGCGAAGGGTCTCCGTGACTTCGCCAAGGACAACCCGAATCTCGTCATCAAGGGCGGTGTCCTTGACGGCAAGGTGCTGTCCGCCGACGAGATCAAGAAGCTTGCGGACCTCGAGTCCCGCGAGGTTCTGCTCTCCAAGCTGGCCGGTGCCTTCAAGGCGAAGCAGTCCCAGGCTGCCTCCGTCTTCCAGGCGCTGCCGTCGAAGCTCGTCCGCACCGTGGACGCGCTGCGCGCCAAGCACGAAGAGCAGGGCGGTGCCGAGTAACTCGGCTCGCTTTCTGACCCTCGCCGTCTGACGCGGCAAGGGTCGCAGCGGGCCGACGTACGCCCGCCTCACCCAGTACATCCGGCACCTGCCGATTGAGTGGAAGGACCGCCATCATGGCGAAGCTCACCCAGGACGAGCTGCTTGCCCAGTTCGAGGAGATGACCCTCATCGAGCTCTCCGAGTTCGTGAAGGCCTTCGAGGAGAAGTTCGACGTCACCGCCGCCGCGGCCGCCCCGGTCGTCGTCGCCGGTGCCGCCGGTGGCGCCGCCGCCGAGGCCCCCGAGGAGAAGGACGAGTTCGACGTCGTCCTCACCGGTGCCGGCGACAAGAAGATCCAGGTCATCAAGGTCGTGCGTGAGCTGACCTCCCTGGGCCTGAAGGAGGCCAAGGACCTGGTCGACGGTGCGCCGAAGCCGGTTCTCGAGAAGGTCAACAAGGAGGCCGCGGACAAGGCCAAGGAGTCCCTCGAGGGCGCCGGCGCCTCCGTCGAGGTCAAGTAAGACCTTGCTCCAGAGGGCGGAGTCTCTCCGGCCTCGACCTCGCGCTGAGAGCAGCCCCCCAGGGCTGTAACGCGAACGCACCGAAGAGCGATCATCCATCCGGGTGGTCGCTCTTCGGCGTTTCAGGGGGTCGGCGGTGGCTGCCTTGCGTCGGCGGCGACGGCGGGTAGGGTGATCATCGTCGTGCCTCGACGCCTCCGGTGGCAGGCCGCAAGTGACGAGCGCAGCAGCCGGTTTGGGCCAGGAGGCCTTGACGAACCGCACGCAGCGCGCAATTCTCAGGACGCGTCGTCACGAGGATCCGAATCCGAGGCATGGATCGGCGACGAAGAGGGCAGTATTTCCGTGCGTTGAGGGCAGGCATGCCGCAGGCGTTGACAACAACAGGGGTCTCCAAGAACCCGCACTGGACATCAGTGTGCCAACTGGCTACACTGACCCTTTGCGCTGCCTGTTAGCTGTCCCCTGCCCGTCACCAGGGGCATGCCCTCACTTCAGCACCGACGACCGGATCAGCACTGGTCTGGCATCTGGCCAGGTCACACGCAGTCTGTCGCAGTGCGACGGTGGGGGAACGGTACGCGCGTAGTGAGTCCGAGCCCTCGGAAGGACCCCCTCTTGGCCGCCTCGCGCACTGCCTCGACCGCGAATACGAACAACGGCGCCAGCACCGCCCCGCTGCGCATTTCCTTTGCAAAGATCAAGGAGCCCCTCGAGGTTCCGAACCTTCTCGCGCTGCAAACCGAGAGCTTCGACTGGCTGCTCGGCAACGACGCGTGGAAGGCTCGCGTCGAGGACGCTCTCGAGAACGGTCAGGACGTTCCCACCAAGTCCGGCCTCGAGGAGATCTTCGAGGAGATCTCTCCGATCGAGGACTTCTCCGGGTCGATGTCGCTGACCTTCCGCGACCACCGCTTCGAGCCCCCGAAGAACTCCATCGACGAGTGCAAGGAGCGCGACTTCACGTACGCCGCCCCGCTCTTCGTCACGGCCGAGTTCACCAACAACGAGACCGGCGAGATCAAGTCCCAGACCGTCTTCATGGGCGACTTCCCGCTCATGACGAACAAGGGCACCTTCGTCATCAACGGCACCGAGCGTGTCGTGGTGTCGCAGCTGGTCCGGTCGCCGGGTGTGTACTTCGACTCCAGCATCGACAAGACGTCCGACAAGGACATCTTCTCGGCCAAGATCATCCCGTCCCGGGGTGCCTGGCTGGAGATGGAGATCGACAAGCGCGACATGGTCGGTGTCCGCATCGACCGCAAGCGCAAGCAGTCCGTCACCGTCCTCCTGAAGGCGCTCGGCTGGACCACCGAGCAGATCCTCGAGGAGTTCGGCGAGTACGAGTCGATGCGCGCCACCCTGGAGAAGGACCACACCCAGGGCCAGGACGACGCGCTGCTCGACATCTACCGCAAGCTGCGTCCGGGCGAGCCCCCCACGCGTGAGGCCGCGCAGACGCTCCTTGAGAACCTCTACTTCAACCCCAAGCGCTACGACCTGGCCAAGGTCGGCCGCTACAAGGTCAACAAGAAGCTGGGTACGGACACCCCGCTGGACGCGGGCGTCCTGACCGTCGAGGACATCATCGCGACGATCAAGTACCTGGTGAAGCTGCACGCCGGCGAGACCGAGACGTCCGGTGGCAACGGCGAGCCGGTCGTCGTCGAGACCGACGACATCGACCACTTCGGCAACCGCCGCCTGCGCAGCGTCGGCGAGCTCATCCAGAACCAGGTCCGCACGGGTCTGGCCCGTATGGAGCGCGTTGTCCGCGAGCGCATGACCACGCAGGACGTCGAGGCGATCACGCCGCAGACCCTGATCAACATCCGGCCGGTCGTCGCCTCCATCAAGGAGTTCTTCGGCACCAGCCAGCTGTCCCAGTTCATGGACCAGAACAACCCGCTCTCCGGGCTGACGCACAAGCGGCGTCTGTCCGCGCTGGGCCCGGGTGGTCTGTCCCGTGAGCGGGCCGGCTTCGAGGTCCGTGACGTCCACCCGTCGCACTACGGCCGCATGTGCCCGATCGAGACGCCGGAAGGCCCGAACATCGGTCTGATCGGTTCGCTCGCCTCCTACGGACGGGTCAACGCGTTCGGTTTCGTGGAGACGCCGTACCGCAAGGTCGTGGAGGGCCAGGTCACCGACGAGGTCGACTACCTGACCGCCGACGAGGAGGACCGCTTCGTCATCGCGCAGGCCAACGCCACGCTCAACGACGAACTGCGGTTCGCCGAGGCGCGCGTGCTGGTCCGCCGCCGTGGCGGCGAGGTCGACTACGTCAGCCCCGAGGACGTCGACTACATGGACGTCTCGCCGCGCCAGATGGTGTCGGTCGCGACCGCCATGATCCCGTTCCTCGAGCACGACGACGCCAACCGTGCCCTCATGGGCGCGAACATGATGCGCCAGGCCGTGCCGCTGATCAAGTCCGAGGCCCCGCTCGTCGGCACCGGCATGGAGTACCGCTCCGCCGTCGACGCCGGTGACGTGGTCAAGGCCGAGAAGGACGGTGTGGTCCAGGAGGTCTCCGCGGACTACATCACCACCGCCAACGACGACGGCACGTACATCACGTACCGCCTGGCCAAGTTCTCCCGGTCCAACCAGGGCACCTCGGTCAACCAGAAGGTCATCGTCAACGAGGGCGACCACGTCGTCACGGGCCAGGTGCTCGCCGACGGTCCGGCCACCCAGAACGGCGAGATGGCGCTCGGCAAGAACCTGCTCGTGGCGTTCATGCCGTGGGAGGGTCACAACTACGAGGACGCGATCATCCTGTCGCAGCGCCTCGTGCAGGACGACGTCCTCTCCTCGATCCACATCGAGGAGCACGAGGTCGACGCCCGTGACACCAAGCTCGGCCCCGAGGAGATCACCCGGGACATCCCGAACGTCTCCGAGGAGGTCCTCGCCGACCTCGACGAGCGCGGCATCATCCGCATCGGTGCCGAGGTCATCGCCGGCGACATCCTCGTCGGCAAGGTGACCCCGAAGGGCGAGACGGAGCTGACCCCGGAGGAGCGCCTGCTGCGCGCGATCTTCGGTGAGAAGGCCCGTGAGGTCCGTGACACCTCGCTGAAGGTGCCGCACGGCGAGACCGGCAAGGTCATCGGCGTGCGCGTCTTCGACCGCGAGGAGGGCGACGAGCTGCCGCCGGGCGTGAACCAGCTGGTGCGCGTCTACGTGGCGCAGAAGCGCAAGATCACCGACGGTGACAAGCTCGCCGGCCGCCACGGCAACAAGGGTGTCATCTCGAAGATCCTGCCGATCGAGGACATGCCGTTCCTGGAGGACGGCACCCCGGTCGACATCATCCTCAACCCGCTGGGTGTGCCGTCCCGGATGAACCCGGGACAGGTTCTGGAGATCCACCTCGGCTGGCTCGCCAGCCAGGGCTGGGACGTCTCCGGCCTGGCCGAGGAGTGGGCCCAGCGCCTCCAGGTCATCGGCGCCGACCAGGTCGACCCGCGTACCAACGTGGCGACCCCGGTCTTCGACGGTGCCCGTGAGGACGAGCTGACCGGTCTGCTGGAGCACACGATCCCGAACCGCGACGGCGAGCGCATGGTCCTGCCCTCCGGCAAGGCCCGGCTGTTCGACGGCCGCTCGGGTGAGCCGTTCCCGGAGCCGATCTCGGTCGGCTACATGTACATCCTGAAGCTGCACCACCTGGTCGACGACAAGCTGCACGCCCGCTCGACCGGTCCGTACTCGATGATCACCCAGCAGCCGCTGGGTGGTAAGGCCCAGTTCGGTGGCCAGCGGTTCGGCGAGATGGAGGTGTGGGCCCTGGAGGCCTACGGCGCCGCCTACGCCCTCCAGGAGCTGCTGACCATCAAGTCCGACGACGTCACCGGCCGCGTGAAGGTCTACGAGGCCATCGTCAAGGGCGAGAACATCCCCGAGCCCGGCATCCCCGAGTCCTTCAAGGTGCTCATCAAGGAGATGCAGTCCCTCTGCCTGAACGTGGAGGTGCTGTCCAGCGACGGTATGTCCATCGAGATGCGCGACACCGACGAGGACGTCTTCCGCGCTGCGGAGGAGCTCGGCATCGACCTGTCCCGGCGCGAGCCGAGCAGCGTCGAAGAGGTCTGACGGGAGTCCGGCGGGCCCTGACCCCAGGGCCCGCCGACCCCCAGGCCCCCGTTTCAGACCACAGACTTTCAACCCTGAGAGGGATTGACGCATAGTGCTCGACGTCAACTTCTTCGACGA
The DNA here is from genome assembly GCF_053587115.1 of Streptomyces sp. NPDC003697. NCBI lineage: Bacteria > Bacillati > Actinomycetota > Actinomycetes > Kitasatosporales > Streptomycetaceae > Streptomyces > Streptomyces sp. NPDC003697. The sequence continues at coordinate 21,658 of NZ_JBSFNN010000079.1, read as the reverse complement.
GCTCCGGATCGGCCTGGCCACCGCTGACGACATCCGTCAGTGGAGCCACGGCGAGGTCAAGAAGCCCGAGACCATCAACTACCGCACCCTCAAGCCCGAGAAGGACGGACTCTTCTGCGAGAAGATCTTCGGTCCGACCCGGGACTGGGAGTGCTACTGCGGCAAGTACAAGCGAGTCCGCTTCAAGGGCATCATCTGCGAGCGCTGCGGCGTCGAGGTCACGCGCGCCAAGGTGCGTCGTGAGCGGATGGGCCACATCGAGCTGGCCGCTCCCGTCACCCACATCTGGTACTTCAAGGGCGTTCCGTCGCGGCTGGGCTACCTGCTCGACCTCGCCCCGAAGGACCTGGAGAAGGTCATCTACTTCGCGGCGTACATGATCACGTACGTCGACGAGGAGCGCCGCACCCGCGACCTGCCCTCGCTGGAGGCCCATGTCTCCGTCGAGCGCCAGCAGATCGAGCAGCGCCGTGACGCCGACCTGGAGGCCCGCGCCAAGAAGCTCGAGGCCGACCTGGCCGAGCTGGAGGCCGAGGGCGCCAAGGCCGACGTGCGCCGCAAGGTGCGCGAGGGTGCCGAGCGTGAGATGAAGCAGCTGCGCGACCGCGCGCAGCGCGAGATCGACCGCCTCGACGAGGTGTGGACCCGGTTCAAGAACCTCAAGGTCCAGGACCTCGAGGGCGACGAGCTGCTCTACCGCGAGCTGCGTGACCGCTTCGGCACGTACTTCGACGGCTCGATGGGTGCCGCGGCGCTGCAGAAGCGCCTGGAGTCCTTCGACCTCGAGGAGGAGGCCGAGAAGCTCCGCGAGATCATCCGCACCGGCAAGGGCCAGAAGAAGACCCGTGCCCTCAAGCGGCTGAAGGTCGTCTCCGCGTTCCTGCAGACGTCCAACAGCCCCAAGGGCATGGTCCTGGACTGCGTGCCGGTCATCCCGCCGGACCTGCGTCCGATGGTGCAGCTGGACGGTGGCCGCTTCGCGACCTCCGACCTGAACGACCTGTACCGCCGTGTGATCAACCGCAACAACCGTCTGAAGAGGCTCCTGGACCTCGGTGCCCCGGAGATCATCGTCAACAACGAGAAGCGCATGCTTCAGGAGGCTGTTGACGCCCTCTTCGACAACGGTCGCCGCGGCCGCCCGGTCACGGGTCCCGGCAACCGCCCGCTGAAGTCCCTCAGCGACATGCTCAAGGGCAAGCAGGGCCGCTTCCGTCAGAACCTGCTCGGCAAGCGAGTCGACTACTCGGCGCGTTCCGTCATCGTCGTCGGCCCGCAGCTGAAGCTGCACCAGTGCGGTCTGCCCAAGGCCATGGCACTGGAGCTCTTCAAGCCGTTCGTGATGAAGCGCCTGGTCGACCTGAACCACGCGCAGAACATCAAGAGCGCCAAGCGCATGGTCGAGCGCGGCCGCACGGTCGTGTACGACGTGCTGGAAGAGGTCATCGCGGAGCACCCGGTTCTGCTGAACCGTGCGCCCACGCTGCACCGCCTCGGCATCCAGGCCTTCGAGCCGCAGCTGGTCGAGGGCAAGGCCATCCAGATCCACCCGCTCGTCTGCACCGCGTTCAACGCGGACTTCGACGGTGACCAGATGGCCGTGCACCTGCCGCTGTCCGCGGAGGCGCAGGCCGAGGCCCGCATCCTGATGCTGTCCTCGAACAACATCCTCAAGCCGGCCGACGGCCGTCCGGTGACGATGCCGACCCAGGACATGGTCCTCGGGACGTTCTTCCTCACCACCGACGCCGAGGGCCGCGACGTCAAGGGCGAGGGCCGCTGGTTCGCGTCCGTCGCCGAGGCGATCATGGCGTTCGACGCCGGCGAGCTCTCGCTCCAGGCGCCGATCGACATCCGCTTCCCGGTGGGCACCATCCCGCCGCGCGGCTGGACTCCGCCCGTCGGCGAGGACGGGGACGACGGCGTCGGGGAGCGGGCGTGGCAGCAGGGTGACAGCTTCCGTCTGAAGACCACGCTCGGCCGAGCGCTCTTCAACGAGCTGCTGCCCGAGGACTACCCGTTCGTCGACTACGAGGTCGGCAAGAAGCAGCTCTCCGAGATCGTCAACGACCTCGCCGAGCGCTACCCGAAGGTCATCGTGGCGGCGACGCTCGACAACCTGAAGGCGGCCGGCTTCTACTGGGCCACCCGTTCCGGCGTCACCGTCGCCATCTCCGACGTCGTCGTTCCCGAGGCGAAGAAGGAGATCGTCCGCGGGTACGAGGCGCAGGACGAGAAGGTCCAGAAGCAGTACGAGCGCGGTCTGATCACGAAGGACGAGCGGACCCAGGAGCTCATCGCGATCTGGACCAAGGCGACCAACGAGGTCGCCGAGGCGATGAACGACAACTTCCCGAAGACCAACCCGATCTTCATGATGGTGAACTCGGGTGCACGAGGCAACATGATGCAGATGCGTCAGATCGCCGGTATGCGTGGTCTGGTGTCGAACGCGAAGAACGAGACGATCCCGCGGCCCATCAAGGCCTCGTTCCGTGAGGGTCTGTCCGTGCTGGAGTACTTCATCTCCACGCACGGTGCCCGTAAGGGTCTGGCGGACACCGCTCTGCGTACCGCCGACTCGGGTTACCTCACCCGTCGTCTGGTCGACGTCTCCCAGGACGTCATCATTCGCGAGGAGGACTGCGGCACCGACCGCGGCCTGCGTCTGCACATCGCCGAGCGGGGCGCGGACGGCGTGCTGCGCAAGGCGGACGACGTCGAGACGTCCGTGTACGCGCGCTGCCTCGCCGAGGACATCGTGGTCGACGGCAAGGTGCTGGCCCCGGCCGGTACCGACCTCGGCGACGTCCTCATCGAGGAGCTCGTCAAGCACGGCGTCGAGGAGGTCAAGACCCGCTCGGTCCTGACCTGCGAGTCCGCCGTGGGCACCTGCGCCATGTGCTACGGCCGCTCGCTGGCCACCGGCAAGCTGGTCGACATCGGTGAGGCGGTCGGCATCATCGCCGCCCAGTCCATCGGTGAGCCCGGTACCCAGCTGACGATGCGTACCTTCCACACCGGTGGTGTGGCCGGTGACGACATCACCCAGGGTCTGCCGCGTGTCGTCGAGCTCTTCGAGGCCCGTACCCCGAAGGGTGTCGCCCCGATCTCCGAGGCCTCCGGCCGCGTGCGGATCGAGGAGACCGAGAAGACCAAGAAGATCATCATCACGCCGGACGACGGCAGCGACGAGACGGCCTACCCGATCTCGAAGCGTGCCCGGCTCCTGGTCAGCGAGGGTGACCACGTCGAGGTGGGCCAGAAGCTCACCGTGGGTGCCACCAACCCGCACGACGTGCTGCGCATCCTGGGTCAGCGTGCCGTCCAGGTGCACCTGGTCGGCGAGGTCCAGAAGGTCTACAACTCGCAGGGTGTGTCGATCCACGACAAGCACATCGAGATCATCATCCGGCAGATGCTCCGCCGTGTGACGATCATCGAGTCCGGCGACGCCGAGCTGCTGCCCGGCGAGCTGGTCGAGCGCTCCCGCTTCGAGCAGGAGAACCGTCGTGTGGTCCAGGAGGGCGGTCACCCGGCCTCCGGGCGTCCGCAGCTCATGGGTATCACCAAGGCCTCGCTGGCGACCGAGTCGTGGCTGTCGGCGGCGTCCTTCCAGGAGACGACCAGGGTCCTCACGGACGCGGCGATCAACGCCAAGTCCGACTCCCTGATCGGCCTCAAGGAGAACGTCATCATCGGTAAGCTCATCCCGGCCGGTACGGGTCTGTCCCGTTACCGCAACATCCGGGTCGAGCCGACCGAGGAGGCCAAGGCCGCGATGTACTCGGCCGTGGGCTACGACGACATCGACTACTCGCCGTTCGGCACGGGCTCCGGCCAGGCCGTTCCGCTGGAGGACTACGACTACGGTCCGTACAACCAGTAAGCGGGCAGTCTGAGCCGAAGGGCGGCCACCCCCACGGGGGTGGCCGCCCTTCGGCGTGTTCGAGGTGGGGAGCCGTCGTCGGCCGCGTCCGCGGAGAGCCGTTCCGTCGGTGGGGGAGCCGGCTCCCGGGTCGTCCGCGGGGGAGCCGTCCCCCGGGCCGTCTGCGGGAACCGCCCTCGCGGAGGGCCGTCCGCGAGGGCGGTTCCCGCAGCCCGGCTACGGGATGCCCAGCTCGAAGATCACGTAGTGCGCGTACCAGCCCGAGGTGATCGCCGCGGTGGTGAAGAACACCGCCAGGGCCGGCCACCTCAGACGGCTCATCGCCGCCGCCGGCGCGAGGAGGAGGGGGAAGGCGGGCAGCAGGTAGCGGGCGGTGTTGCCGAACATCTGCTGGGTGCCGAGGACGGTGACGACCGTCGCCAGCGTGTAGGCGACCAGCACCAGCGGCGGCCGCCTGCGCAGCATCAGGACGATCAGCACGGGCAGGGCCAGCACCAGCAGGACGGCGAGCAGATCGGGGACGGCGAAGGCGAACAGGTAGTCGTGCCGGCCCACGGCGGTGTTGAGCAGCACGTCCAGGGTGTAGGCGCCGAAGTCGAAGTAGTGCGCCCACCCCTCGCGCTGGAGCGTGAAGTACGCGGTGGGCTCGCCCATGCTGAGGCCGACCCAGGCGACGTACCCGAGCAGCCCCAGCGGCGCGACGACCATGGCCCACACGGGACCCGCCACACCGTTCTCACGCCGGCTGCCGCGGCGCACCACGGTCACCAGGGCGGCCAGTCCCACCGCCCCGATGAGCACGGCGGACGTGGGCCGGTTGAGGCCGGCGAGGAAGGCCAGCAGTCCGGCCCACAGCCAGCGGCGCCGGATCACGCAGTAGCAGCACCAGGCCGCGATCGCGACGAAGACGGACTCGGAGTACACCGCCCACTCGACGCCCGCGCCGGGTGCCACGGCCCACAGCCCTGCGGCGATCGTGCCCGCCCGGGCCCCCGCGAGCAGGGAGACGACCGCGTAGATCCCGGCGGCGGCGACGAACGACGCGAGGACCGAGACCAGGATCCCGGATCCGTACAGGCCCAGTCCGGTGGCTTCGGACACCAGCCGGATCAGGGCCGGATAGAGCGGGAAGAACGCGACCGAGTTCTGCTGCACGGTGAACAGGCCGCCCCCGCCCAGCCGCTCCAGCCGGGGCTGGTACCCGTGCTCGGCGACCTGGAGGTACCACCAGCCGTCCCAGGTCCCGAGGACGTCCCACCAGTGGGCGCCGCCGCCGAAGCGGGGCTGCTTCCTGTGGTAGTCCCCGGCGTACTCCAGCAGACCGGCGAAGACCGCGAGCCCGGCCAGCTTCAGGACGCCGTAGAGGGCGAGTGCGGGCAGGTAGGGTCGTACGCCGGGCGGCAGGACGAGACGGCCGGCCGGGCGGGGGCGCTCTCCGCGCTCCTCGGGCCCCGGTGCGTCCGTCGCCGCGTCCGTGGAAGCCGTGCTCATCTGCGGGGTCCCCCCTCGGGCCGATCACCGGGTTCAGGAATCCCCACCGGCCCGGACGATCGCAAACTGTCCATCATAAGATCGCAACAGCGTCGCACAGACGCGGCACGGGGGGAGGGGCGGGTGGCTGAAGCAGGTGGCGAGGCGATCGTCCTGTCGGTCGTCATACCCATGTACAACGAGGAGGAGGCCCTGCCCGCCCTGGTGGCCAGGCTGCGGCCGGTCCTCGCCGGCCTGGGGGTGCCCTACGAACTGGTCGCCGTCGACGACGGCAGCACCGACCGCACGGCCGAGCTGCTCGGCGCCTTCCGGCTCGGCTGGCCGGAACTGCGCGTGATCGGGCTGCGCCGCAACTCCGGACACCAGGCCGCCCTCACCGCGGGCCTGGACCGGGCCGTCGGCGCGTACGTCGCGAGCATCGACGCGGACCTGCAGGACCCGCCCGAGAAGATCCCGGAGATGCTGGAGCTGGCCCGCGGTGAGGGCCTCGACATCGTCTACGGCATCCGCGGCGACCGGGCCAGCGACACCGGCTTCAAGCGGTGGACCGCGAGCCTGTACTACCGGCTGGTGCGCCGGCTCGCGGGCCCGCAGGTGCCCGCGCAGGGCGGCGACTTCCGGCTGCTCAGCCGCGCCGCCGTGGACGCCCTCAAGGCCCTCCCGGACCAGCAGCGCGTCTACCGCCTGCTCGTCCCCTGGCTGGGTTTCCCCAGCGGCCAGGTCACCTACGAGCGCGCCCCGCGCGTCGCGGGCCGGAGCAAGTACCCGCTGGGGCGGATGATCCGGCTGGCGGTCGACAGCGTCACCGGCTTCTCCGCGGCGCCGCTGCGCCTGGCCACCTGGCTGGGCGGCTTCGCCTTCCTCGTCTGCCTGGGGCTGATGGTGTACACACTCTGCGCCCACGCCCTGGAACACACCGTGCCCGGCTGGACCTCGCTGTTCACCGGAGTGCTGTTCATCGGGGCGGTCCAGCTGATCTGCGTCGGCCTGCTCGGCGAGTACGTGGCGCGGATCTACACGGCCGTGCAGAACCGGCCGACGTACTTCGTGGGCCACGACACGGCGTCCCCGGCCGAGCCGCCCGCGAACGGAGGCCCGGCGGTGCCGTGGGTCCCGGGCGCGCGGACGCGGGAAGGGGCCCCTGAGGGGCAGACCGGAGCCGAGCGGGCAGTCGGGCTCACCGGACGGCGGGCAGGGCCCCAGAGCGGCGACTGAGCGAGCGGCCGGCGTGTCGTGGGACGGCGGGGCCGTCGGCGGTGGGGCACTGCGCCGTACGGCCCGCCTCCCGCTGGGAGGCCCGTGGCCGGTGCGGCCCGTGGGGCGCGCAGTGCCGGCCCGGAGCCGGCCGGCTCGGGGGGTGCGTGCCGGGGTCCGTTCGGGGGTTCCGGGGCACGGGGTGCGCGGCGGTGGGACCCGGCGTATCGTCCCCCGCGTAGGACAAACACAACCGCAGGTGGGACCTGTCCGGGCACCCGGCGTGTCGGGTGCCCCGCTTTGGTTTTGACCGGAGTCAATGCGATAGGTACGCTCAGACCTTGTGCCTGGGGTGTGCCCTGGCTCGCGTGCGTGCCTTCGACCGCACGGAGAGCCGCTATCGGCCACCGTAATCTGCGCATCTTTCTGCCTGGCGGCGGGAGTCCGCGGGATTCGACACACCCGACCGCGTGGGTCGGCGATGTTCCAGGTTAGCTGTACCCATCGGCACACAGAAACCGGAGAAGTAGTGCCTACGATCCAGCAGCTGGTCCGCAAGGGCCGGCAGGACAAGGTCGAGAAGAACAAGACGCCCGCACTCGAGGGTTCCCCTCAGCGCCGCGGCGTCTGCACGCGTGTGTTCACGACCACCCCGAAGAAGCCGAACTCGGCCCTCCGTAAGGTCGCGCGTGTGCGTCTGACCAGCGGCATCGAGGTCACGGCTTACATTCCGGGTGAGGGACACAACCTGCAGGAGCACTCCATCGTGCTCGTGCGCGGCGGCCGTGTGAAGGACCTGCCGGGTGTTCGCTACAAGATCATCCGCGGCTCGCTCGACACCCAGGGTGTCAAGAACCGCAAGCAGGCTCGCAGCCGTTACGGCGCCAAGAAGGAGAAGTAAAAATGCCTCGTAAGGGCCCCGCCCCGAAGCGTCCGGTCATCATCGACCCGGTCTACGGCTCTCCTCTGGTGACCTCCCTGATCAACAAGGTGCTGCTGAACGGCAAGCGCTCCACCGCCGAGCGCATCGTCTACGGCGCCATGGAGGGCCTGCGCGAGAAGACCGGCAACGACCCGGTCATCACGCTCAAGCGCGCTCTCGAGAACATCAAGCCGACCCTCGAGGTCAAGTCCCGCCGTGTCGGTGGCGCCACCTACCAGGTCCCGGTCGAGGTCAAGCCCGGCCGTGCCAGCACCCTGGCGCTGCGCTGGCTCGTCGGCTACTCCCGCGCCCGTCGCGAGAAGACCATGACCGAGCGTCTGCTCAACGAGCTCCTCGACGCGTCCAACGGCCTCGGTGCCGCTGTGAAGAAGCGCGAGGACACGCACAAGATGGCCGAGTCCAACAAGGCCTTCGCGCACTACCGCTGGTAGTCGCTACCCCCGACGAGAACCGAGAGAAGACTGAAGCCTTATGGCTACCACTTCGCTTGACCTGGCCAAGGTGCGCAACATCGGCATCATGGCTCACATCGACGCGGGCAAGACGACCACCACCGAGCGGATCCTGTTCTACACCGGTGTGTCCTACAAGATCGGTGAGGTCCACGACGGCGCTGCCACCATGGACTGGATGGAGCAGGAGCAGGAGCGTGGCATCACGATCACCTCTGCTGCCACCACCTGCCACTGGCCGCTGGAGGACGTCGACCACACCATCAACATCATCGACACGCCGGGTCACGTCGACTTCACCGTCGAGGTGGAGCGCTCCCTGCGTGTGCTCGACGGTGCCGTGACGGTGTTCGACGGCGTCGCCGGCGTCGAGCCCCAGTCCGAGACGGTGTGGCGTCAGGCGGACCGCTACGGCGTGCCGCGCATCTGCTTCGTGAACAAGCTCGACCGCACCGGAGCCGAGTTCCACCGCTGTGTCGACATGATCGTCGACCGTCTGGGCGCGCAGCCGCTGGTCATGCAGCTGCCGATCGGCGCGGAGGCTGACTTCAAGGGCGTCATCGACCTGGTCACGATGAAGGCCCTGGTGTGGTCCGCAGAGGCCACCAAGGGTGAGATGTACGACACCGTCGACATCCCGGCCACGCACACCGAGGCAGCCGAGGAGTGGCGCGGCAAGCTGCTCGAGGCCGTCGCGGAGAACGACGAGGAGATGATGGAGCTGTACCTGGAGGGCGAGGAGCCCTCCGTGGAGCAGCTGTACGCGGCGATCCGCCGCATCACCATCGCCTCCGGCAAGGGTGAGGGCACGACCGTCACCCCCGTCTTCTGCGGCACCGCCTTCAAGAACAAGGGTGTCCAGCCGCTGCTCGACGCGGTCGTGCGCTACCTGCCGTCCCCGGTCGACATCGAGGCCATCGAGGGCCACGACGTCAAGGACCCGGAGGCGGTCGTCCGGCGCAAGCCGTCCGACGAGGAGCCGCTGTCGGCGCTGGCGTTCAAGATCATGAGCGACCCGCACCTCGGCAAGCTCACCTTCGTCCGCGTGTACTCCGGGCGCCTGGAGTCCGGCACCTCGGTGCTGAACTCCGTCAAGGGCCGCAAGGAGCGCATCGGCAAGATCTACCGCATGCACGCCAACAAGCGTGAGGAGATCGAGTCGGTGGGCGCCGGCGACATCGTCGCGGTCATGGGTCTGAAGCAGACCACGACCGGTGAGACGCTGTGCGACGACAAGAACCCTGTGATCCTGGAGTCCATGGACTTCCCGGCCCCGGTGATCCAGGTCGCCATCGAGCCGAAGTCGAAGGGCGACCAGGAGAAGCTGGGCGTCGCGATCCAGCGCCTCGCGGAGGAGGACCCCTCCTTCCAGGTCCACTCCGACGAGGAGACCGGCCAGACCATCATCGGCGGCATGGGCGAGCTGCACCTCGAGGTGCTGGTCGACCGCATGCGCCGTGAGTTCAGGGTCGAGGCCAACGTCGGCAAGCCGCAGGTCGCGTACCGTGAGACGATCCGCAAGGCCGTCGAGAAGGTCGAGTACACCCACAAGAAGCAGACGGGTGGCACCGGCCAGTTCGCCCGCGTCATCATCGCGGTCGAGCCGCTCGAGGGCGGCGACGCCTCCTACGAGTTCGTCAACCAGGTCACCGGTGGCCGCGTGCCGAAGGAGTACATCCCTTCGGTCGACGCCGGTGCGCAGGAGGCCATGCAGTTCGGCATCCTCGCCGGTTACGAGATGACCGGTGTGCGCGTGACGCTGCTCGACGGCGCCTACCACGAGGTGGACTCCTCCGAGCTCGCCTTCAAGATCGCCGGTTCGCAGGCCTTCAAGGAGGCCGCGCGCAAGGCCAGCCCCGTGCTGCTCGAGCCGATGATGGCCGTCGAGGTCACCACGCCCGAGGACTACATGGGCGAGGTCATCGGTGACATCAACTCCCGCCGTGGCCAGATCCAGGCCATGGAGGAGCGGGCGGGTGCCCGTGTCGTGAAGGGTCTCGTACCCCTTTCGGAGATGTTCGGCTACGTCGGAGACCTCCGCAGCAAGACGTCGGGTCGCGCGAGCTACTCGATGCAGTTCGACTCCTACGCCGAGGTTCCGCGGAACGTCGCCGAGGAGATCATCGCGAAGGCCAAGGGCGAGTAACTCACCCGCGTTCCAGCCCTTAGGCTTGACTCCGGAGCCTCGTGGGGCATTCGGCCGGAATCCGTAGTGAAGACGGCGGAATGCCCCGAGGATCCGGGCCATCCAGCAAAGATCACCTGGCGCCGATGAAGTAAGGCGTACAGAACCACTCCACAGGAGGACCCCAGTGGCGAAGGCGAAGTTCGAGCGGACTAAGCCGCACGTCAACATCGGCACCATCGGTCACATCGACCACGGTAAGACGACCCTCACGGCCGCCATTACCAAGGTGCTGCACGACAAGTACCCGGACCTGAACGAGGCCTCGGCCTTCGACCAGATCGACAAGGCTCCCGAGGAGCGTCAGCGCGGTATCACCATCTCCATCGCGCACGTCGAGTACCAGACCGAGGCGCGTCACTACGCCCACGTCGACTGCCCGGGTCACGCGGACTACATCAAGAACATGATCACCGGTGCCGCCCAGATGGACGGTGCCATCCTCGTGGTCGCCGCCACCGACGGCCCGATGCCGCAGACCAAGGAGCACGTGCTCCTGGCCCGCCAGGTCGGCGTTCCGTACATCGTCGTCGCCCTGAACAAGGCCGACATGGTGGACGACGAGGAGATCCTGGAGCTCGTCGAGCTCGAGGTGCGTGAGCTCCTCACCGAGTACGAGTTCCCGGGCGACGACGTCCCGGTCGTCAAGGTCTCGGCGCTCAAGGCGCTCGAGGGCGACAAGGAGTGGGGCCAGTCGGTCCTGGAGCTCATGGACGCCGTCGACAGCGCGATTCCGGAGCCGGAGCGCGACGTCGACAAGCCGTTCCTCATGCCGATCGAGGACGTCTTCACGATCACCGGTCGCGGTACGGTCGTCACCGGCCGTATCGAGCGTGGTGTCCTGAAGGTCAACGAGACCGTGGACATCATCGGCATCAAGCCGGAGAAGACCTCCACCACGGTCACCGGCATCGAGATGTTCCGCAAGCTGCTCGACGAGGGCCAGGCCGGTGAGAACGTCGGTCTGCTCCTCCGCGGCATCAAGCGCGAGGACGTCGAGCGCGGCCAGGTCATCATCAAGCCGGGCTCGGTCACCCCGCACACCGAGTTCGAGGCGCAGGCCTACATCCTCTCCAAGGACGAGGGTGGCCGCCACACGCCGTTCTTCAACAACTACCGCCCGCAGTTCTACTTCCGCACGACGGACGTGACCGGCGTGGTGACCCTCCCCGAGGGCACCGAGATGGTCATGCCGGGTGACAACACCGAGATGAAGGTGGACCTCATCCAGCCCATCGCCATGGAGGAGGGCCTGAAGTTCGCCATCCGTGAGGGTGGCCGGACCGTCGGCGCCGGCCAGGTCACCAAGATCGTCAAGTAAGTTCCGCTTGCTTGAGGGTCGGTTGACCCGGTAGCTCCGACTGCGAGCACCTGAAGGGGCCCGTACGACTTCTGTCGTACGGGCCCTTTCGCATGCCCGCGCCCCTGCGAGGCCGGGGGGAGCCGTGGGGTCCTACGGCGATGACCACCCCGGGGAGAGCCCGACGGCCGCAGCGAACACGACGTGGCCCGCGACACGCCCGCCCCACGTCAACGCCGCGACGGCACAGCACCCCGTGACGAAGCCCGGCGTGCACCGGTTGAGCCTGTGGAGAGCCGACGGAAGCGGCGACGCGACACGGGGGGTGGCCGGTGGCCGGTGGTGCAGGACCCGGACCGAGGGATCTCGCCTCGTCACCCGCCGAGAAGCAGGCCGCGGCCAAGGCCGTCGAGAACCGTCTCCAGCCCGGCACGGGCACGGCCGGCGGCTGGGCGGACGAGGAGACGGCGGCCGCGGTGAGGGCCTTCGGCGCGCGGGACGGGGACGGCTGGCTCACGTCGGCGGCCCTGCGAAAGGCGCACCGTGCCTGGGGCGACCAGGTGAAGAACCTGATGGACCGGCTGGGCGCGGAGAAGGAGGCGCTGCGCCAGGGCAACAGGGTGCTGACGGGCACGGACCTCGCGACCGGGTCGGCGCTGCGGCGGGCGTCCGCGCTGGACGGGTACTGACGACGGCGGCGGGAGCGTACGGGGGCGTGGCGGACGGGCGCGGGGGGCGTGGGCGTGCAGGCCCAGGGGGAGGACGCGGCGTGCGGGCCTGCGGGGGCCGGGAGACGGGGACACAGGACGACGGGACACGGGGATGCCGACCTACCACGAGATCATGAGCACCGACCTCTCCGCCCTCACCGCCGCCGCCGACCGCTGGGACGGCATGGCGGGCGAGTTGGAGAAGCAGGAGACGGCGTACCGGCGGGAGGTCCACTGCATCTCCATGGGCCCGTCGTGGACGGGCCTGAGTGCAGACGCCGCACACGCCCGCTTCGACGCGACGCTCAAGGAGTACCGCTCCGCCCAGACGGAGGCGAGGGCGGTCGCGTCGCTGCTGCGTGACGCGCACAGCCAGTTCAGCGAGCTGAGGGGCAGACTGAAGGCCGCGTGCGCGGAGGCGGTGGAGGCCGGCATGAGGGTGTCGGAACGAGGGGTGGTCAGCCCGGATCCCGGGCGCACGAAAGGGCGCGAGGGCGACGACGCGCACGCCGGGGCACCGGAGTCGGGGGAGCGTGTCCGGGCCTGGCAGGAGCGCATCGACAAGGCGGTACGGGACGTGACGGACGCGGACACCGGCGTGCGGATCGCCCTGACGGCGGCCACGGCGCCGGACCCGCTGGCCTGCGGGGGCAGGGGCTTCAACGGCGGAGCGGTGGGGGACGTCGAGACATACGAGGCGCTTCAGGCGGAACGGGCGCTGGAGAAGCTGGCCAGGGGTGGTCAGCTGTCGGACGGGGAGATCGCCGAACTGCAGCGGACGTTCCGCGACAACAGCGGCGACGAGGCGTTCGCACGCACGCTCCTGGACGACCTCGGGGCAGCCGGCACCATCAGGCTGACGAACGAACTGAACGACCTCGTCCACGTCGACGGCGGGCGGCGCGCGAGCGCGTTCGGGTCGATCGAGACGGGCCTCGCCGATGCTCTCGCCACGGCGACGAAGGACACGACGTCGGAGTGGTACCGGCACTGGCGCGCCGAGATGCGGCAGGCCGGAGTTCAGCACTACGCCACCGACGCCCAGGGGGCCCGCATGGACAAGGCCGTGGGGTACCAGTCACTGGTGACCCTGATGCGCAAGGGCCACGGGTACGCGCCCGGAATGCTCGAGGACCTGACCGACGACATGATCTCGGCGGAGAGGAGGGACCCCGGCGTCTGGCGTCTGAAGGGGGAGTACGCCGGCCGGCGCGACGGCTGGTTCGCCAACGACCCGGTGGACGGCATGCTCGGCCTCATGAGCCGTGATCCGGCCACGGCGGCGCACTACCTCGGTTCGGATGCGCACATGAAGTACCTCGTGAAGGAGCGCGACTGGGACGTCACGCTGCACGAGCGGGAGAACGGGAAGGCCGCCGCCTACACGGCCCGCCCGGACGGCGACGACCGGGCGGGCTTCGGTGCCGCGCTCCAGGCGGCCACGACAGGCATCGACCCGGCGGACCGGCACGCGCACTACGCGGCCCACACGGCGCGGAACGAGGCGGTGCTGAGGTCGGCGCTGACCCACCTGTCCGACCAGGGTGACGACTTCCCGCCGTCCCTGCGCGAGCCCATGGCGAAGATCCTGGTGAACCACGGCGGCACGGTGCACAGGTCCATGAGTGAGATCGACATCGCCCACTCCCCCCTGAAGCAGGACCAGCTCTTCGAGGTCGTGAAGCAGGTCTCCAAGGACAAGGACGCCTACGGCACCCTGAACGGCGGCCTGAACCAGGCGATGGTGACTGGCATCCACGACGACCACTCGGACTCGACGGAACCCCTGATCCGCGCCGGCCGCACGGTCGGCTTCCTGGAGGAGGCCCGCATCCAGGCGCAGGGCGACCCGAAGACGGCGGAATTCACTGCCAAGCCGCTCTTCGACCGGGCCATCGGCTATATCCCGGTAGCGAGCGACGACGTACAGGAGGGCTTCGACTACGTCACGGAGAAGTGGCTGGAGGACGAACAGAAAAGGCTCGACGAGAAGCAGGCGGATGACAACATCAAGGCTTACGACACCAGAAACAGCCAGTTGATGGGCCTCGCGGAGGAGTGGAGTAAGACGCGACGGGCAGGTGCTGGCACGGCCTTCGACGCCAAGACGGAGATCGGGAGATCGGCGCAAGACGGGATGGCGCATGCGACCGGAGTGTCCGGGGAGCCGTCGAAGTGAGGACACGCCGACGCGTTCGTGTCCTGAGCCTGCTGGCTCTCCCGCTCGCGGCCACCTCTGTGTCCTGCGAAAAACATCAGGACGCTGACCAGCCGATTCCAACGACGATTTGCGGCACCCGTATCGATCCGGCGCTCACTCGGCCGCTCGTCACGTCGGCGAACGACTGGCATGAGTACGACCGTGTGAACCGTACTGAAGCCACGACGGCCCCCTGCCTGGTCCTGGCGCGGCAGGACGTGGTCATGCGTTTTCGCTTCTCGTGGGACAGCGGCGCCAGGGACTTGATGTACCTCGCAAGGAGTACCGGCTCGGTCTCCGGGGTCACAGACCCACGCACCATCGCATTCGCCTACGAGACGGTGGTCGGAACGGATGGTGCCATCTCCACGGCACCGTGCAGAACCAAAGGCGGTGAACACTTCACGCTCACCCTTCAACTGCCGCGGATCAAGCTCATGGATCGCACTCACCGGGAAGACATCGAGAAATTCATGCGGGCCTACTTCCCCGCCGCCCTGAGAACCGCGGGCTGCGGACTCGGAGCCTCCGCCGGGCCTCATACCCCCAGCCCGTCAGATCGGTGACCACGTCCGAGGGGCGGTTCTCGGCCGGGTGGTCCGTGGTGGGGGAGGTGGTGGGCCTGGGGGGAACTGAGTAGGGGTGCTCATGTGGCTGCCGACCGGAGGCAGTTGGG
Organism: Streptomyces sp. NPDC003697; assembly: GCF_053587115.1. Lineage (NCBI taxonomy): Bacteria > Bacillati > Actinomycetota > Actinomycetes > Kitasatosporales > Streptomycetaceae > Streptomyces > Streptomyces sp. NPDC003697. The sequence goes on along the minus strand of NZ_JBSFNN010000079.1, from coordinate 6,618 downwards.
TAGGAGTGGGGTGCCGGCCGGGCCCGTGTGAGTGAACCGGCTGATTCGCAGCGCTGAGGGACGTCCCGAGACGGGGCTGTCACCGGGCGTAGCTAGAGTTGTCGGTGAGTTCGCGTCTGGCTGACTACACGGGGGAGGACGTTGTGTTGCCGAGCGACGCCGGGGCGGCCGCGCAGCCGTCTTCGTTGTTCTCCAACCTGCTCACGGGAACGCGCGACGCGGCCAAGGCAGCCGCTGACGTCGCCACCGAGCTGTCGTCGTTCACCAGGTTCCAGAAGCGGGTGGACGACCTGATCCGGGACCTCAAGGGTTCCGAAGCCGGCCCGGGCAAGGTCGGACAGGCTCAGCTCGCGCGCCGGCAGTTCGGCGGCGGGGACGGAGCCTGGGCGGAGGCGACCGGCCTGCACACCGCGTACGAGACGGTGATCAGCGAGCTGGAGACGCTGTCGAAGCTGCTGTCCGACTCCATAGAGGGCATGGGTATCGCGGTGACGGCCTCGCACAAGGGCTACGAGAACATCGACGTGGACGTCCGCAACCGCATGGCGGCGATCAGCGCCGAGACGACCGAGCACTACGGCGGGTCCTACAACCCCGCACTGCCGAAGAACAAGGAGCACGGGGGACAGGCCGCGGCGCAGCCCGAGCAGTCCCCGGCTCCGCCGGCGGGCGACACCGGAGGCTCGATCTGATGGCGAGGGGGGAGTCCTGATGGCGGGCAGGGGAGCCGGCGGCGGTACGCCGTTCGAGAGCATGAGCCACGAGCAGATGCTGGCGTGGCTCGACCAGGCGAAGTCGGGAGAGGTGCAGGCCGCCGCCGACCGCCTGACCGCGGCGGCCGAGGAGATCCGCAAGATCGCGGACGAACTCAAGGTCCGTCCGCAGTGGGTGGAGTGGAAGGGCGAGGGCGCGGACGCGTTCCGTACGTGGGCCGCCGATCTCGCCAACTCCACGCTGCGGCTGGGGGACTTCAGCGACGACGCCGCGAAGTGGCTCGGACAGGCATCCGGCGCCATCGCCACGGCCCAGGCGTCGATCCCGCGTGACACCAAGGGCGCACAGGCGAACCTGGACGCGGCACGGGCCGCGCACAACGACCCGGACGCGGCTGCGGTCGGCGCCAAGTCGCGGAGCGAGTTGGCGGCCCTGGCGGCGGACAAGGAGAAGGTCCGCCAGGAGGCGGCTGCCCAGATGCGGAAGCTGGCGCAGTCCTACTCGCTTTCCGCGACGCAGATGAACCAACTGGAGCGACCGAAGTTCCCCCCGCCGCCCGCTGCGATCACGCCGGGAATCGATCATGGGTCCCAGGACCTGGCCCGCCCCGGAACAGGCACCTCCGGCGGAATGGACGGCGGAGTGCTCAGCCATGGAACTCTTCGTGATGCCGGGACTACGCGAGCTGAGCAGCGCGATGTGGTGACTTCAGAGCTCCATCGCGAGCCACCCGTGCAGGAAGCGTCGTCCCGTCACTTGCGTCCGCCGACGATCGAGCCTGCCACGCAAGTGGCCATCGACTCCGTGTCGTCGGCCCCGGAGGTTCGTCAGCCTGCTATTGAGCCGACGGGTGGGCTCACTGGAACCGCGCGCCCGGACCTAGGAACTCCGCTGCCGACGAACGGACTGGTTTGCCCGACGCCACGCGGGCCTGCACGTACGCCTTCCGCGCTGGGCGGGACCCGGAAGTCAGTCGGTGGAGGGCGACTGCCCGGCGAGGCCGGGCAAGGGCCTGTTGGAGTGGGGACCGGCCGTGGAGGTACTGCCCCGGGGCGGAATCTGCCCGGTTCCACGGGAGCCACCGGCCGTGGGGCCGCACACCAGAACTCGGCATCCGGCCGGGGCGTCACACCTGGCTCAGGGGTGACCGGTGGACGTCCGGCTACGCCGTCCGCCACTGGCCGGTCGATGGGACGTGTGCCTGGCGCTTCGGCCGGAAGCGGCCCTGCGGCCAGTCGCGGTGCGGCCGGCCGCCAGCCGATCACTGGAGTGACAGGACAGCCGGTCGCGGGAGCGACGGGACAGCCGGTCCCTCGGACTCCCGGGTCATCCGCCGGCCGCGCCACTGCCGCGCCGCACGACGGCATCATCGGCGGTACTCCGCAGCGCACAGGTCCTGCTCCTGCGCGACCCGGCGCACCGGTGCCCTCTGCACCGACACGGGGAGGGGTCTCCGGCGGTGTGCCCAGTGGCACCACCGCGCGGGCTGCGGTTCGTGGGGCTTGGAACGAATCGGCCCGTCGTGGCCGGCAGCGTAACGAGAAGCAGACGACGGACCGTCCAACCGAACCGCCGACTACCGACTGACGATCAGGGGACACCAGACGATGCGCATGCCCACGGGCGACATGTGGCACAAGGGGTTTCGTGCCTTGACCTCAACGGCCGTCGGCCTACTGCTCATGGGCGCTACGACCATGCAGGCTCACGCGGACTCCACCCGCTCCCAGCAGTGGCACCTCGACGCCATGCATGCCGAGGAGATGTGGCGGACGAGTACCGGCAAAGGTGTCACCGTCGCTGTCATCGACAGCGGAGTCGACTCGGACAATCCCGACCTCAGGGGACGCGTCCTTGATGGGCTGGACCTCGCTGCAAGCCGGTCCGGCGATGAGCACTCGGACTACGACGGCCACGGCACGGGGATGGCGGGACTCATCGCCGGGACAGGCTCGTACGGAGGCGGAAGGGGAGCTTTCGGCCTCGCACCCGGCGCGAGAATTCTTCCTGTCCGCATGCCAGGTCAGCAGGATGACAACCCCTTTTCGGGACCGTCCTACCTCAGTAAGGCCATCCGATACGCGACAGACTCCGGTGCTCGGGTCATCAACATCTCCCTGGCTTCGCCCGCCCACTCCTCCCAGCTCAACGCTGCCGTGAAGTACGCCCTTGATCACGGTGCGCTCATTTTCGCGGGCGTGGGTAATGACGGATCGAAGGGGAATCCCGTTCAATACCCGGCTGCTACGCCCGGTGTCGTCGGAGTCGCAGCCGTAGGCAAAGACCTTCGTCGGACGTCCTGGTCCCAATACGGCTCGCAGGTGGACATTTCGGCGCCCGGCGAGGGGATGGTTCACGCCTGCGGCGGCGAGACGGGCTTGTGCAAGACCTGGGGCACCAGCGACGCCACCGCCATCGCCTCCGCCAGTGCCGCTCTGATCTGGGCCGCGCATCCGGACTGGACCAACAACCAGGTCCTCCGCGTCATGCTCAACACGATCGGCGGCCCCACCAACGGCGCGAAGCGCAACGACTCCATCGGTTACGGCATCGTCCGGCCGCGCGTCGCCCTCCAGCACCCCGGCGACCCCGGACCGGCCGACGTCTACCCCCTGCCGGACCTCGCTGCCGCCGCGTCGCCGTCTCCGTTGAAGAGCGCCCCCGCCGCGCAGGGAGCGGGCGGCCCGGCGAAAGGCGGCGGGGCGGCGACCGCCGGTTCGTCGTCCGAGGGGGACGACAACGGCATGCTGTGGATCGGACTCGGCGCCGGTGCCGTCCTGGTCCTGGGCGGGGCCGGCGCGGCCTACGCCGTGAGCAGACGACGGCGTTCGCTTGTGTAGCCGCCCGGTCCGCCGGTCCACCGGATGCCGGGCAACCAGGCGTCGGACGCCGACCCACCGGGCGTCCGACGCCGACCCACCCGCGTCGGACGTCAGTCCGTCGGACGCCCGACGGACTGACGTGCGGCCCTTCCCCGCCCCTGCTGTTCTGCGTACCCTCACCCGAGCACACGCTCGCAGTGATCGAAAGGCCAGGGGGAGGCCCGTATGCGTCACCGGTCCACGCCGCCGGCCGTCGGAATCGGCGCTGCCACGCTGCTGTGCGCGGCGGTGGCGGTGGCCGCCGCGATCGTGCGGTACCCCTTCGACGCACCGCGCTACGACGCCGGCGCGCAGCGGTGGGACGTGCTCGTGCCACTTGCCCTCGCGGCCGTACTGGCCCGCGGCTGGGTGGCCGCGGTGAAGGCCGCTCCGGCCTACGACACCCTGCCCGCCGTGGCCGCCCGTACGGGGATACCCGCCAGGCTCGGCCCGGTGCGGCGGGACTGGGGGCGGATCGCGGCCACCTACCTCGTGGTCTGGGCGCCGTACGCCGTCGCCCGCAGTGCCTACGGCACCGGTGGTTCGCGCCTCGGTGTCGCGCTGTGCGCGGTCACCTTCGTCTACGGGCTGGTCCCTTCCCTCTATGGCATCGGCCTGCTGACCAGGCAGCTCGAAGCCCCGCACCGGCTGTTGCGCAAGGACGCGGCGGCGGGACGCGTACTCGCCCTGCGCGTGCGGGTCGGCACGCCGGTGAGGCAGGACTACCGCACACCCGCCAGGAAGGGCACGGGAAAGGTCGACACCCACACCACGTACGCGATCGACCTCGTGCCCGACACCGGCCCCGCCGGGCGCGTGCGGTTCGGGCCGATGCAAGGTGCCAACTTCCGTACGAACGGGGAGCGGCACCTCGCCCATGCCGCCGCCCGGCTCGGGGGGCACACGGGTTGGCTGTGCTGGCCGACCCTGTGGAAGGAGATCGCGGCCACCGACAGGCGACGCACCGTGCCGGCCGCGCTGGTCACCGACAGCGGACACGTCGTGTGGGGCGAGACCTACGAGGAGGACTGGGGGCCCTGGCTGCGCGGTGGTGACGTGCCGCTGCAGGCGACCGAGGCCGCGGCGCGGGCCCGTCCGCTCGCGCGCCCCTCCCGTTACACGCCGGGCGTGCACTCCCGCGCGCTGGTGCTCCTGCTGGTCGCGGCCCTCGTCGCCGCCCCGGCCCTGCTGGGTGTCGGCCCCGGAGTCGTCGCCGTGCTGCTCGGCGCGGTCGCCGAGGGCCTGATCGTCTTCACGTCCGTCCGGCTCGCCTGGCCGGACACCAGCCGCGAGATCATGCGCCCGGACCTGTGGAAGCTGCGGACGGAGTCACACCCCTCCCTGCGTTGAGCGAGCACCACCCCGCGGCTCGGACGGGTCCCGGGACGGCGGCGAAGGAGCGGGCGGGTCGGGCTCGGTCAGGAGGTGCCGCGACTGCCCGGGGACCGGCGGGCGCCCTCGGTCATGCTGCTGGCGGCGCCTCAGCACACGGGGCACACTGGGGCCTCGGCCGTTCCCGGAGGACCGGGCCTGGAGTCGGGCACCGGCTTCCGGGGCGGCCGCGTCCTGCGCCCGGCAAAGGCGCCGAGCGCCCATCACCGGTCTCGTACCGGTGGCAGCCGTGCCAGAAAGGGACCCCGTGACGACGACCCGACCCGACGCCAAGAGCCGGCTCGACACCCTGCGCACCGAGATCGAGCGCCGCAATCCCGCCCAGCCCGAGTTCCACCAGGCCGTGCACGAGGTGCTCGACACGCTGGCGCCGGTGCTCGCGGCGCGGCCCGTGTACGCCGAGCCGGGGCTCGTGGAGCGGCTGTGCGAGCCGGAACGGCAGATCATCTTCCGGGTGCCGTGGCAGGACGACCGGGGCCGGGTCCACGTCAACCGGGGCTTCCGGGTGGAGTTCAACAGCGCGCTGGGTCCGTACAAGGGGGGCCTGCGTTTCCATCCGTCGGTGAACCTCGGCATCGTGAAGTTCCTCGGCTTCGAACAGGTCTTCAAGAACGCGCTGACCGGGCTCGGCATCGGCGGCGGCAAGGGCGGCAGCGATTTCGACCCGCGGGGGCGCAGCGACGCGGAGGTCATGCGGTTCTGCCAGTCGTTCATGACGGAGCTGCACCGGCACATCGGTGAGCACACCGACGTCCCGGCCGGCGACATCGGTGTGGGTGGTCGCGAGATCGGCTACCTGTTCGGCCAGTACCGGCGGATCACCAACCGCTGGGAGGCGGGCGTCCTCACCGGCAAGGGCTCGCTGTGGGGCGGTTCCCTGGTCCGGCCGGAGGCGACCGGGTACGGAAGCGTGCTGTTCGCGGAGGCGATGCTGCGGGGGCGCGGTGAGGACCTGGAGGGGCAGACGGCGGTCGTCTCCGGCTCCGGCAACGTGGCGATCTACACGGTCCAGAAGCTGCTGGCGCTCGGCGCGAACCCGTTGACCTGCTCGGACTCCACCGGATACGTGGTCGACGACAAGGGCATCGACCTGGAGCTGCTCCAGCTGGTGAAGGAGGTCGAGCGCGGCCGGATCAGCGAGTACGCCGAGCGGCGGGGGGCCTCGGCCCGGTTCGTGCCCGGCGGACGGGTCTGGGAGGTGCCGGCCGATGTGGCCCTGCCGTCCGCCACACAGAACGAACTGGACGAGAACGACGCGGCCGCCCTGGTCCGCAACGGTGTGAAGGCCGTGGCAGAGGGGGCGAACATGCCGACGACGCCGGCGGCCGTGCAGCTGTTCCGGCAGGCGGGGGTGGCCTTCGGCCCGGGCAAGGCGGCGAACGCGGGCGGGGTCGCCGTCAGCGCCCTGGAGATGGCGCAGAACGCCTCGCGCACCGCGTGGCCGGCCGCCCGCGTCGAGGAGGAGCTGGCGCGGATCATGACGGACATCCACGCCACGTGCAGCGAGACCGCCGAACGCTACGGCGCCCCCGGCGACTACGTGACCGGCGCGAACATCGCCGGCTTCGAGCGCGTCGCCGACGCGATGCTGGCCCAGGGCGTCATCTGAGGCCGTGACGTTCCGGGTCCTCCGCCCTCCGGCGCCGGCGCC